>JAHFMK010000057.1 GCA_023264435.1 Candidatus Kaiserbacteria bacterium | reverse complement strand
CGGCAAAACACCAAAATATTCCCACAATGCAACAAGACGGATTAATGAAAGTGTTGGGTGGCATCACAACACTTGATGAGGTTTCGAGAGTGCTTGACCTCTATCATCTCGAATAAATACACAAAAATACCGTGGAAAATTTATTTTCCACGGTATTTTTGTTTTGCAACTTTGTGTCCTTTGGGTCAAGAGGTAATTTATTCTGAGTGTGTTATATTTTCTTTGTATTTTTGTATACGGTTCTTAGAAAATCGAATCGATAACCCTCTACGCAATAGCTTCCGTAAGAAGTGGTGCTCCAAAACTAAGGAATACCTCAGTGGTCACACTCAAAGGTGGGTACCAAAATACCCTCGTAATGAGAACCAAGTATTGCGTAGAGGGTTATATATTCGATATATCCCTCAATATATGCTGAAAAGAAAGCATTAAAAGTCACGTACTTTTAATGCGAATGAACTAATACAAATATTGTAGCATACCTATATTTTTTGTCAACACCGTGTCTTATTACTCCTTTACCGCTTTTCATATACAATGGAGAACGTATGGATGAGCAACAAAAAACAAAACCTGCGTTTGAACGTGACGGTGCAGGAAATCTTGACCAAACACTCCGTCCTCAAAGCTGGGAGGAGTATGTTGGACAACCAAAAATTAAGGAAAACCTTCGTATCTTACTCACCGCTGCACGTGAGCGTGGACATGCAGCGGAACACATTCTTCTGTATGGTCCGCCAGGACTTGGGAAAACAACGCTTGCACACCTAATTTCAAAAACACTCGGCACCAACATGCGAACGACCTCTGGTCCAGCGATTGAGCGGGTTGGGGATTTAGCAGCAATACTCACCAACCTTTCCCCTGGTGATGTACTTTTTATCGATGAGATTCATCGACTCTCGAAATCAATTGAAGAAGTGCTGTACCCTGCAATGGAATCAGGTGTGCTTGATATTATTATCGGAAAAGGACCGTCTGCACGTACGGTGCAACTTGACCTCCCTCCTTTTACTCTCGTCGCAGCGACCACACGTATTTCTCTTCTCTCTTCTCCCCTTCGTTCTCGATTTTCAGGAGGAACGTTTAGACTTGAGTTTTATGCTGATGAAGAAATTGGGCAGATACTCACTCGATCTGCTGAGCTTTTGGGTGTGTCAATTGATAGTAGTGACCTCACGCGTATTGCAAAGCGATGTCGAGCTACACCACGCACTGCAAACTATCTTCTCAAGCGTTGCCGTGATTTAGCACAATTGGAACACACGTCACTTTCTGGTGATATTTTAGAAAAAACATTTGACCTGCTCGAAGTTGATACTCTTGGGCTTACTCGCCCTGATATTCTTTTGCTTGAAGCCTTGATCCATAAGTTTCATGGTGGACCGGTCGGACTTAATACACTTTCCGCAGCAACGGGTGAGGAAATGGCAACTATTGAAGATGTAATTGAACCGTATCTTATTCGGCAGGGTTTAGTGGAGCGTACTCCGCGTGGTCGCGTAGCGACCACGCGAGCACATGAACATATTTCATAATACGTAATTATTTTATGTCAGGACACAATAAATGGTCAAAAATAAAACACAAGAAAGCTGCGAGTGATGGAGAAAAAAGTAAGATTTTTTCTAAATATGCACTCCTTATTGCAATGGAGTCACGGAAGGCGGGTGGTAATCTTTCCTCTCCTGCACTTGCATCGGTTATTGAACGAGCAAAAAAAGATTCAATGCCAAAGGATAATATTGATAGAGCGGTTGCAAAAGGTGCAGGAACTGGTGGCGCGACACTTACAGAAGTCGTGTACGAAACATTTGGCCCAGGTGGTACGGCGATTGTTATTACTGCAGTCACTGATAATCCAAATCGCACAACACCAGAAATAAAACATCTTCTGAGTAAAGCAGGCTATCAACTTGGTGGTATCGGCTCTGCTACGTGGGCATTTACGAAACAACAACATATCTATGTTCCAAACATTCCAATGACACTCTCTGACGAAGATGGGGAAAAACTTGCATCCTTAATAGAAACAATAGAAACACATGCAGATGTACAGGATGTGTTTACAACAGCGGATGATGCGAGTGCCAATACGTAATATGAATGATATCTATGCGTGTATTAGCACTTGACCCAGGATACGACCGCTTAGGTGTTGCGGTACTTGAAAAAACTGACGCCGGTGAGGTACTCCTCTATTCGACATGTGTTATTACAAACAGATTGGAGACTCTTCATGAACGGTTATTGGTTATTGGTGATACTCTTTCTACACTCCTCACACAATACACTCCAGATTCTGTTGCTGTTGAAACAATCTTTTTTAATAAAAATGTGAAGACGGCCATTGGTGTTGCACAGGTACGAGGTGTTATTCTCTATCTTGCACAGAAGGCAGGCTGTGTCCTCTATGAGTTTGGACCACAAGAAATAAAAGTTGCTGTCACAGGATATGGAAAAAGTGATAAACAGGGGGTAGTAGATATGATTAAACGTCTCCTTAAAGGGGTGCCTGAGAAGGCATACGACGATGAATACGATGCTATTGCAGTTGGGTTGACCGCAGTTGCCCATTATCGGAAGTGATGTACTTCATGAGGGTCTTGCAGAAACGTCTAACTTTTGATACAAAAGACGTGATTAAAATAATGTTAATGTAATGCACGTATATGATACAGTTTTCAAGTAACCATTTTTCAATGCACCGCGATGATGAAGAGGAGATAGAGGAAGGAATTGTTGATGATGCACTTCTTGAAGAACTTGATGATGAGGAAGTTGATGACGTAGTAACCGCTGATGATTTACTCTTTCCACTGGCAGAAATTGGTGTAGAGGAGGAGGATGAAGAGGAGGACGAAGAAGTTGATATTGATGCTGGACTATTAGGTGATGACGGAGATAGTGAAGAAGAGGATATGGACTATGATTCATTTGATGACGAGGACGAGATGTAGTATCAGAAAATAAAACCCCGCACGCTTTGCGTGCGGGGTTTTATTTTACGGCACCAACTTTACAAATCGTAGCTTTCCAATTTTAAGGACTGTTGGTTCTGCTATCGTGACTGGTATTTCAGTAATTTTTTCTCCCGTCTCTGCAATACGAACACTTCCCGCTTCAAGAAGTCTCCGTAATTCTGTTTTTGATGCTACGACTCCTTTTGCAATAAGTGTTTCAGTGTATGGGGTATTAATTTCTAACACATCATCAGGAATTTGTTTTTGTTGAAATGTTTCAATGAAGTATCGCTCACCTTCTTGTGCTCCCTTTTCACCATGATACATTCGTGTAATTTCAAATGCGAGCTTCATTTTTATATCGCGAGGATTTACACCCTCTACAAGTGCTTCTTTCATATCTTCAATTTCACTGACTGGCACGCGGGTGCAAATAGTGAAGTAGTTTATAATTTCTGCGTCGTGCATACTCATCACTTTTCCATACATCTCGATAGGCATCATCAGCAGATTGATGGTGTTACCCCAACTCGAACTCATCTTCCGCCCGTCAGTTCCAGAAATAAGTGGTGTCATAATTATATGCTGAGCCTCTTGTCCGAAGTATGGTTGCAGTATTCGACCAGCCAACATGTTGAATCGTTGGTCTGTTCCACCAAGCTCAACGTCAGCTTTTATAGCGACACTGTCATATCCTTGCATTAAAGGATACAACGTCTCACGAAGTGATACTCGTTTGCCTGCATCGAGTCTTCGTTTAATATTATCTCGTGCTATAAAATCTGAAACAGAGAAAAGATTTGCATGTTCTCCAATTTCTCGATAGGTGAGTTTTTCGAGCCATTCTGAGTTGTATCGAAATTCAACGTTCTCGATATCTAAAATTTTTGCGATTTGGTTGAAGTACGTTTTTTTATTTTCTTCAATTTGTTCATAGGTGAGCATAGGGCGTTCACTCTCTTTATCAGAAGTGTCACCAATTACTCCTGTAAAATCACCGACAATACATACAATGTGGTGACCGAGCTCTTGAAAATCACGAAGCTTCATGAGAGGGACAGACCGCCCAATATGAATATGTGCACTGGTAGGGTCAATGCCAAGCTTAATGCGTAATTGTTCGCCCGAGAGGAGCTTTTTTTTAAGTGCTTCATAATGAATAACTTCATCAACACCACGTGAAAGTAACTCCTCTATTTTTTGTTTGTTGGTATCTATGTGCATATATACTATATTAAAATAACTCTATCACACCTACATCATATTTAAATATAGACAATATGGTGCTAGTATTGGCAATATGATATCACACGCACAGGCAAAAAAATGGTTTAAAAAACACGGAAAATTAATTTTTTATGATGTTGCTCTTGGG
>JAHFMK010000056.1 GCA_023264435.1 Candidatus Kaiserbacteria bacterium | reverse complement strand
GTTGCACAATAGCAACTGCTTCTTTGCGAGCATCATGGATAAGTTCGTTCTTTTTGTGTTCAGCTTCAGTTAATGAAACCTCAGCTTTCCGAGCGTCATCAATTCCCTTTTTGATTTTGGTCTCTCTCTCATCGAGTATCTTGAGTACAGGAGTATAAAGAAAATACCACAATGCTCCCGCAAGAATTGCAAAGTTAATAATCTGAATAATGATGAGTCTCCCATCAATACCAAATGCATGTAGTATTTGCTCCATAAATATGTGTATTAGCCAAACTTAATAATGAAACCAACTACAATTGCAAAAATAGCAAGTGCTTCGGTAAACGCGATACCAATGAACATGTTAGTTTGAATTTTTCCCGCGGCATCAGGATTACGTCCAATAGCTTCAAGTGCCTTTGACACAAGAATACCAATACCAAGTGCTGGACCAATCATACCAAGTCCAACCACGATTGCCATACTAATAGACTTCATTGCTTCTAAATTTAATGCTTCCATATGAAATATTTATTATTTGTTTACTATTAATGAATAACGGAGAATCTATGAAAATCACAGATTCTCAGTTATACACTAATGTTCTGGAACTTGAATTGCAAGCTTGATAAAAAACAAGGTAAGCACTGCAAAAATAAATGCTTGTATAAGTCCCACAAACATCTCGAATGCGAGAATAGGAACTGGAAGTATAAAGGGTACAAAAAAAATAGCAATCACAAGTAGTGTCTTTCCGGCAAAAATATTACCAAACAAACGAAATGAAAATGATACCAGACGAGCAAGTTCACTAAACAATTCAATGATACCTATGAGAAATGCAAGCGGTGATGAGAAATTGATAAACTTTGATGCATACTTGAAAAATCCAAGACTCATTATGCCAATAATTTCAATGGCAAAAAATGCAATAATTGCAAAACTGATGGTGAGGTTGAGGTCGGTATTTGCAGGATGCAAAAATGGTACAAGTTTTGTTTCGCCATGAACCTGTTGCATGATACCAACCGAGTCAACACCTGGAAGGAGACCAATCCAGTTGAGTGCAAGTATAAACACAAATATGGTCATAATGAGCGGAAAGTACTTCCGTGCCAATGTCTTACTTTCTAAAGAATCAGCAATGTAGTCAAAACCACCTCCAATAAGTAATTCGACAGCATTTTGTATTTTCCCTGGAACAAGAGAGAGTGTAGCACGAACATGAATCACAAAAACAATAAGAAGTATCATTACAAACCATGTCATAATCAGTGTGCTTGTGATAGGAATACCAAAAACATGCCCAAGAATACTGGGTGCAAGGTGTATAGAAATACTACCCTCTGATGCATACGCTGTTTGAATTCCAAAAATCATAAATACGACCGCATAATAACAAAAATATCAATTAAAACAACCTTTCTGTGAGGATATCAAAAAAAAATTTTAAAATGTGTTATTTTATGTTATAATTCTGATATTAATGCAGACAACGTAACTGTATTATCCTATTATACTAGTTGACTGAACAGCATATCATGCGTATGATATCCCTGTTCAGCATATTGCTGTATATATTTGGGCCCGTAGCTCAGTTGGCTAGAGCGCGTGTTTTGCACTCACGAGGTCGCAGGTTCAATTCCTGTCGGGTCCACCAACAAAAAATGTCAGGTTTTTCCTGGCATTTTTTGTTGAAAGAGGTCGGGGGATTGAAAACTTCGAACAGTTACTGTGAAAAGTGTACTGAACAGGTAACGTAATATACATTTTACTGTGTCGGGATGCCGAGAATCGAACTCGGACTATATCCACCCCATGGATACGTACTACCACTATACTACATCCCGATGAGTGAGCGAAATGAAAGATGTAACTTTTATTACATTGTTTCATTTCCGAACGAAGAGGAGATGTATGCTTTGCCTACATCCCGATGAGTGAGCGAAATGAAAGATGTAATAACTCACACAACGGCACAAGTGTAACAAAAACTAAAATAAAATTCTATATTACTTTGAAGCAATTCTTTCAATTTTTTTTGCTAATTCAAAATCAGCAAGTGTGAGACCTTTTGCATCATGTGTAGTAAGTCGCACTTTCACCTGCCTGTAGGAAAGCTCAATATCAGGATGATGTTGCATTACTTCTGCATAAACAACAATACGTGCTAGAAAAGCTAATCCATCAAGATATGAAGTAATTGGAAACACTTTGGAAAGTTGTGTCATGTTTTTATTTACGACCCAATCAGAAATGCTTTGCATTTTCTTTTCAATATGTGCAGGAGATAGCTTACGTGAAGTGTGTGACATACTGTTAGTGTATCATCTCCGTTCACACTGTGAGAGTGCGTCAGTGAGTAAGTGTGTAATGAAATCAGTATAGGTGCCTCCAACAGCTTGAATTGCTTTTGGAAAGAGTGATTCTTTTGTGAGTCCAGGAAGTGTATTTACTTCAAGAAAATAAATACCATCATCAGCTACAATAAAATCTGAACGTGAATATTGTGCGAGATTAAGTGTCTGATGAACAAGTTTTGCAACACGCATAATTTCTTCTTTACAATTAGTGTCAAATCGACCAGGGCATATTTCATCAGAGGTACCATTGTATTTATTCGAAGCATCAAAAAAATCATCTTTTGACGGAATAACAATTTCAATTGGTGGAAGTGCGTACATACTTTCACCACGATACCGTTCTATAACACCACATGATGCCTCTCTCCCATTGATACGGACTTCTACCATGACTTCATCATGCACAGACAATGCGTCAGTAAGAGCCTGTGTGAGAAGTAATGGATTTTTGACCATCATGGTACCTACCGATGAGCCTGAGTTAACAGGCTTAATAATATACTGTGGACCAAACATATCGGTAATTTTTTCAGCAATACGAGCTATATCATGTGTTGAGTTTTTTGATACAAGCATGTGTGGTGCCATCTTCACATCAGTCTCTTTCAGAAAATTTTTAGTTGTCGCTTTATTCATCGCTATGCCAGATGCAAATGCTTTACTTCCTGTATACGGAACACAATACTTATCAAATAAACGTTGAATAGTACCATCCTCTCCATATGTACCATGAAGCGCATTAAATACCACATCAACTGACCGCAAAATAAACTCAGGCATCCATACTCGCCCATTGTGTAACCACTCGCCATTTTTTGTGATAATGACATCGAGTGGTTCAAATTTATTTTTATCTATATTTTCTAATACTGTAGCACCTGTCCAAAGTGAAACTTTATATTCTTCACTTAATCCACCACGAACTACAGCGACTCTGATCTTACTCATTACAAGATTGTATCACGTACATCATTCCATACTCGATGTTTATTCAGGTTGCCATATACACCGGTAAGTAGATTAATATCTTTATCACTTTCTACAAGCAACTGCATGTTTTTATATGCAAGTGTTTTAAGAAGTTCACTGCCTGTTTTATCATCAACGTACTCTGTGTACATTTTACTGAATGTTGCAAAATCTTTAATAAAACAATTTCCACCCGCTCCCCTACCAGATTTGTGTATCGGTTCCGTATGACTTTCACCAATACGCGGGTCATGTATTAATGCATCTTTAACTTTACTCCAATCACCACCCATTTTAAGAACTAAATCATATAGGATATTCATGTAGACAACTTTTGTAAAAAGGAAACAATTTCCTGCATACTTTACAAACTCAGCATCGTGCGACTTCATAATTGTTTCATAGGGTGCTTTTGGAAGCACTGAAAGAACAGATTTTGCGCGTAGAATAAATTCATCTGATTCACGAGGAATACCGATAATATTTCTATCTGGGTGTCCTGCATCGTACGCCGCACTCGTCTCGCGTAAAAACTCAGGACTATGCAAAACATAAATATTTGAAAATTCTGACTGAAGAAGTTCAGTGGTACCTGGCTGGATGGTAGATTTTATCACTGCAATCTTTCCATTTCCAATTAAAGTGAGTACTTGTCTGACAATACTCACATCAAATCCCTCGGGTCTCGTAGGTGTAGGAACAGCAACAAAAACAATGTCGCATGTACGAATAGCATCTGCATTTATAATGTACCGCTCTTCGAGTGCATATCGAACAACATCAAATCCTCTCTGTTCAAAATCATCTGCGTAATGTTTACCAATCCAACCTTGTCCAATAAAACCAATTTTCATGTCGAAAAGTATAACCTATAAAATATAAAAAAAGTGACGTACATTATTGAGATATATATTGTATTTGTACTCCAATATATAAAATTATGTAATTTTACGCCTTTTTCTATGAAAAGTAATAGCAAGTCGATGTGCTTCCGCATTCGCGAGAAGGATATCTTTTTTATACAGATGAACCAAATTGGACGATCCTAAAATATGGTCAG
>JAHFMK010000002.1 GCA_023264435.1 Candidatus Kaiserbacteria bacterium | reverse complement strand
TGTATGTCTATTGACACTCACATCACACACAAAACGTTACTTTTGAAGTAACTCAATAATAAATTTCTTCTGAAAGAGTTGTTCTGCTTCTTTTGCTTTTGTCAGAAGCGTCATCACTTCCCCTTCAGCAAGATTATGCTCTACACGTTGCAATTCAACACGCAAAACCCCCAATTGTTCACGTGCAATAGTATGTGCATACGTAGTCAATATATCACCTAATTCCTCTGCTATTTGCTTTTCACGTATTGCTTCAATATGATGTTCAACTCGAAACACTTCACCAGGCTCCACAACACAGCCAACACCAAATACTGCTACATACTCTTCCTCTGAAATTATTTCTTTCAGTATCGTTGTTGCTTTTACGTACATCAACGGATACATCACCTCAAGTACCTGTAGAAGTGCACGTATGTGTGTTTCAAGACCATGTCGCTTTGAATGACGTACATCTTTCTGTTCCGAAACCTCAATGTGTGAGGTTTTTTCTTGTGTATGTTTTGATTCACCCATTCGCTCAACTTCATAATGAACCCCCTCTTTTGTCGATTCAATCGCCTGTGCAACCACTCCTTCAAAATGCTCTCTATCAATACGGTTATCAATAGCAACAAGAAGAGGAATAATTTCTTCGCGTACCTGCAATTTATATGCACGTGTGTCCTTTGCATTTTCCTTTAAAAGCGAAAGGAGAAATTCGATGACATGTACCGACTTCCCAACAATTTGCTTTAATGCCTGAGCGTCATTACGGACAACATCTGCGGGGTCTTGTCCATCTGGCATGTGTGCAACTTTGACATTCATACCGTGTTGGAGGAGCGGTACTGCTGATCGCTTTACTGCTGAAATACCCGCTCTATCGGCATCAAGTGCGAGCACTACATTCGGTGAAAAACGAGAGAGAAGCATCATATGATGCTTGGTGAATGCGGTACCTGATACCGCCACAGCGTTGGTATACCCCACTTGATGGGTGAGTACTACATCAAATTGACCCTCTACGATAAGTGAAAAATCATAGTGTCGTATTCCTTGTTTTGCTTTATCATATCCATAGAGTATTTCTGATTTTTGAAAGAGTTCTGTTTCTGGTGAATTCACATATTTTGGTATGCCGTCTTCTTTTTTCATTGCACGACCAGAAAAAGCAACCACTCGTCCTGACGGATCCATAATAGGAAACATCACACGATCACGGAAAACATCGTATGACTCCTTCCCACCATCGGCATGTTTTATAAGCCCCGCCTTATACATATGTTCCTCCGTAAAACCTTTTGAGAGCATGTAGTGTTTAAGTGCTCGCCACTCATCTTTTGCATAACCAATACGCCATGCATGCACCGTCTGCTTATGTACCCCTCGCGATTCTATATATGCTTGTATCACAGGAGCATCTTCTCTATTTTTGAAAAAATACTGTGTTGCTTCTTCAAGTAGTGCATACTGCATTTCTCTATCATCGCGTTGTTTTGGATCCTCTTGCACCAGGGTAACCTGTGCTTGTTCAGCAAGAATTTTGAGTGCACCCTTAAAATCAACACCTTCCATTTCCTGAATAAAAGTGAACATATCTCCTCCCTTCTGAGAAGAGAAACAATAATACATACCTCTATCAGGAGAAACATAAAATGAAGGGGTCTTTTCATTTGTAAAGGGAGATTTTGCTTTATAGTTTTTTCCGGCACGAATGAGTTCAACATATGTGCCGACCACATCCACAATGGAGAGTTTTTCTTTCACTTGTTCTACCGTATTTCGCGACATAGTATTTCTATTATACGTGTTTTTTCAATCTTTGATACATCTTTAAAAAAGCCGAAGACGCTTCGCGTCTTCGGCTTTTTTATGTATCTCGGTCCTTATTTAATCCTCGCTATCTATCTGAAATTCTTTAATTGCCTCGTACTTATTACTTCCAACAAATCCAGTACCTGCAGGGATAAGCCGACCAATAATTACGTTTTCCATGAGTCCTGTGAGTTTATCCTCACTTCCACGAACGGCTGCATTGATAAGCACCCGCGTGGTGTTTTGGAATGATGCTGCAGATAGGAAACTCTTTCGTGAAAGTGATGTCTCAGTAATTCCTAAGATAAGCTTATCAGCTTTGGCTACTTCCTTACCTGCTTCCTTCAATGCATTATTTGTTTTTACAAAATTCCATTCCTCAATAACATCCCCAATTGTAAATGGACTCTCTCCTGGGTCAGTGATTTTCACACGACTCATCATCTGCTTCACAATAAGCTCAATGTGCTTCCGCGCAATAGTCACACCCTGTAACTCATAAATCTTATTCGTCTCATTGATGATGTACTCCTGTGTAATGAGTTCCCCTGCATACTTAAAGAGATCGGGGAGATGCACTGAACCGTCAGTCAAAAGTTGTCCCTGCTTCACACTCTCTCCTTCAGAAACTGTCACCACACGGCGGAAATGTACATCGTACTCAATACTGTCGTTTTTCTTTGTTGCATATTTTGAGCCAAGTGTAGGTGCAACCGTAATAATCTTTTCTCTTCCTTCAGTACGAATACTGGTTATAACACCATCAGTCTTAGAAACAATCGCAGGGATTTTTGGTGACCGTTTTTCAAACACCTCTTCCACACGTGGAAGACCCTGTGTTACGTCTCCACCAACTGATGCAGCACCTCCTGCGTGCTTCGTATTCATGGTGAGCTGTGTACCTGGCTCTCCAATAGCTTGTGCAGCAATAGTCCCAACAGCTTCACCGATATCGACAAGCTTATTGGTTGTGAGGTCAATACCGTAACACTGCTGACATACTCCTTGAAGTGTTCTACAGGTCATTGGTGAACGAACCTCGACAGAAACAATATCAGATTTCTCAACGTGCATTGCTTCAATTCGTGAAAGAAGATGTCCTTTTTTGAATAGTAACTCTCCTCCGCTCGTGACTGCATCTTGTGCAAGTATGCGTCCTCGAATAGCTTTACTGAAAGCAATCTCAATACCTGATGAACTAACTCGTCCAATCGTGACACCGTCTTTTGTCTTACAATCATCTTCAGTCACAATTGCATCCTGTGCAACAACAAAGAGACGACGAGTAAGATATCCAGCTTTTGCTGTTTGAAGTGCCGTATCGGCAAGCCCTTTTCGGGAACCGTGTGTGGTAATGAAGTACTCAATTGGACTCATACCTTCCTTCATTGATGAGAGAATTGGAAATTCAAGTGTCTCACCTCGTGTGTTGATGATAAGACCTTTCATACCTGCCATCATGGCAATCTGACCGAGAGAACCTCGAGCTCCTGATTTCCACATGTCGTATACAGAACCGTTTATATCAAGTGTCTCTGGAAGTACGCTTTCAATCTCAGTCTTTGCACGGTGCCAAATTTCAATAATCATTCGACGTCGTTCATCGTGAGAAATAAGTCCATCGTTAAAGAATGCTATCACCTTTACTTCTTCTTCACGAGCTTTTGCAATAATATCTTTCTTTTTTTCTGGCACGACAACGTCATCAATTCCCCATGTCGTACCTGATTTTGTTGCATACTCAAAGCCAAATCGCTTCATCCGATCCACAATTTTTGGTACCGCATCAATACCATCTTCATCAATAATATCAATAATAATACCAAAGAGTGTCCGTTGTGTGATAACATCATTGATAAATGAATGTTCGCTCGGAAGTACACTATTGAAGAGTAGTCGACCGACAGTTGTTTCAAACACCTTACCTTCATATTGAGCATACTTTGGTGTATCCGTTGCAAGTACTTTTACTTTTGCACGAAGATCAATCACACCAAAATCATGTGCGGTAATGGCAGCATTTGGTGATGCGAAGAATTTTGCTTCTCCCTTTGCTCCGTCAATCTGTTTGGTCATCCAAAATGCACCGAGTGCCATATCGAGAAGCTTTTCAGATACCACAGGGTCTGCACTACCTGGCTTCAAAATATTCTTATTTGCTGAAATAATTTCGCGTGCTTCATACTGTGCTTCATCAGAGAGTGGTACGTGCACTGCCATTTGGTCACCGTCGAAGTCAGCGTTGAATGCACGACACACAAGTGGGTGCACCTGAATCGCATTTCCTTCGATAAGTACTGGACGGAATGCCTGAATACCTTGTCGGTGAAGTGTTGGTGCACGATTAAGTAGCACGTGACGGTCACGGATAACATCTTCAAGAATTGCCCATACCTCAGGAACGCCATCTTCAATAAGACGTCCTGCTCCACGAATGTTATATGCAAGCTCTTGTTTCAACAGTTGTGAAATAACAAATGGACGGAAAAGTTCAAGTGCCATATGTTTTGGAAGTCCGCACTGGTCGAGTGAGAGGTCTGGACCAATCACAATCACAGAACGTCCAGAATAGTCAACACGTTTTCCAAGAAGGTTCTGACGGAAATATCCCTGCTTACTCTTCAGATAATCCGCAAGTGATTTGAGTGGACGACGTTGCGCCTGACTCATTGCTGAGTAGGCAGTATTTCCGTGACGAATTGAGTTATCAATGAGTGCATCAACCGCTTCTTGCAGAATACGTTTTTCGTTTCGGAGAATAACGTCTGGTGCCATGATATCGATAAGTTTCTTCAAACGATTATTTCGGTTGATTACCCGTCGATAGAGGTCATTGAGGTCGGATGATGCATGACGTCCTCCTTCGAGTGCAACCATTGGTCGAAGTGCTGGTGGGATAACGGGAAGACGAACCAAAAACATCCATTCAGGACGTACTCCTGCATGAATCATTCCTCGAATAAGTGAAAGCCGTTTATCAAGCTTTGTACGTTCCGCAGCTCCCGCAGTCTCTCGTTCTTTTTCGAGTCTATCTCGAAGAAGCACCATGTCAAGTTTTTTGAAAATCTCAAAAATTGCCTCCGCACCAATACGTGCTTCAAAGAGTGTTGAGTACTTCATTGAATATTTGTGGTAGTGCATCTCATCGAGAATAACACCTTCAACGAGACTCTCTATCTCATGCTTAATTTCGTCCATGCGACTCTTAAGCTCTTCACGTGCAGTATCGCTTGAAAGTTCTTTGAACTTTGTCTTAAATTCAGAATCGAGCTCTTTCAAAATACGTGACCGTTCTTCACTTCGAACCTTTGTGACAATGTATCCCGCAAAATAAATCACCTTTTCAATACTTGCTGCTGACGTACCAAGAATAAGTGCAATTCGGCTTGGCACACCACGAAGAAACCAAATATGTGACACAGGGACACAGAGGTCAATGTGACCCATTCGTTCACGTCGTACAATTGAGCGAGTGATTTCTACACCACATTTTTCACAGACAATACCTTTGTATCGAATACCACGATACTTCTTACATGCACACTCATAGTCTTCTACTGGTCCAAAAATTCGCTCGTCAAAGAGACCGTGTTTTTCTGGTCGCTGTGTACGATAATTTATCGTTTCAGGTTTTGTTACTTCCCCCTTTGACCATGCGAGGATTCGTTCTGGGGATGCGAGCTTTAAACTTACTTCGCTGAACTGTTGTTGTGGTTGTGTTTTCATATAATGTAATGAGAAGACTAAGATTATTGGTAATCTGCGGTATTGTTTTTTCGTAAATCAATATCAAGCGAAAGACCACGCAATTGATTAACCAATACATTGAATGCTGCGGGGGTGTGTGGGTGACTGATTTTTTCTCCACGGACAATCGCATCAAACGCAGCTGAACGACCAACAATATCATCTGACTTAATGGTAAGCATCTCGCGAAGTGTATACGCAGCTCCATATCCGAGAAGTGCCCATACTTCCATTTCTCCAAATCGCTGTCCTCCCACCTGTGCCTTTCCACCGAGTGGTTGTTGAGTGATAAGCGAGTACGGCCCAATAGAACGCATGTGAATTTTATCCTCAACCATGTGGTGAAGTTTCATAATATACATGTATCCAACTGAAATACGCTGAGCAAAGGTGTCGCCTGACCGTCCGTCTCGAAGCCAAATCTTTCCATCCGCAGGGAGTCCTGCTTCAACAAGTTGTTGCTTTACCTCCTTTTCTCCTGCGCCACCAAACGGTGCTACGATTGCTTGATAACCAAGTGTATGTGCAGCCATACCAAGGTGAAGCTCAAGAATTTGTCCAAGGTTCATACGACTTGGTACGCCGAGTGGTGTAAGAATAACATCCACTGGTTTTCCATCTTCGGTATAAGGCATATCTTCCTCAGGAAGAATACGGGAGATAACTCCTTTGTTTCCATGTCGCCCTGCAAGCTTATCTCCTACAGAAACATTTCGAACCTGTGCAATGGTAATATGAATTCGTTTAATCACTCCACTCTCAAGTTGATCACCGTTTTCACGACTGAATACCTTTACACCAATAACCCGACCACGCTTTCCTGCTTCAAGACGAAGTGATGTATCTTTTACGTCTTTCGCTTTCTCTCCAAAAATAGAGCGGAGGAGTCGTTCTTCCGGAGTGAGTTGTGTCTCTCCTTTTGGTGTTACCTTCCCCACAAGAATATCTCCTGGACGGACTTCTGCTCCGACACGAATAATTCCTTCTTCATCAAGATTACGGAGTTTCTGCTCACTCACGTTTGGAATGTCTGGCGTGGTAACTTCTGGCCCAAGCTTCGTATCACGCACTGAAACATCAAGTTCATCAAGGTGAATTGTTGCAAACTTACTATTCTTTACGACTCGCTCAGAAATAATAATTGCATCTTCGTAGTTTGCTCCGCTCCAACTCATAAATGCGACGAGCATGTTTTGACCGAGTGCCATTTGTCCTTCATCAGTTGATGATGTATTTGCAAGTATGTCACCTCGTTTTACCATATCTCCAACCGTCACCGCAGTTCGATGATAAAAAGCAGAAAAATCGTTTGTTCTTTGGAAACTCGCAAGTACATACTCTTTCTTCTTTCCTTCCTTATTCTTTACGACAATATGACGTGCATCTGCCTCAACCACCTCCCCCGCTTCGTGGGCAACAAGCATACGTCCTGTGTCGCGTGCAGAGAGCTCTTCAATACCTGTTGCAACAAATGGTGCTTCTTGCACAATACATGGAGTTGCCTGCTTTTGCATGTTTGAACCCATGAGTGCACGGTTTGCATCGTCATGGTTAATAAATGGAATCATTGATGTTGCTACTGAAAAAGCTTGGTTTGTTGCAATATCAATATAATCAACATCTTTCTTTGGGATTGTTCGAGGTTCACCACGAAATCGTACTTCAACAATATCTTTCTTAATCTTTCCATCGTCGGCAACTTCAATTGCAGCATGTGCAATATGGAAATGCTCCTCTTCATGTGCATTAAGATATACAATCTCGTCAGTCACGACACCTTTGGTAACCTTTGCGTATGGTGTCTCTATGATGCCAAAACGATTTACTCGTGCATACATTGATAAACGAAGAATAAGACCGATGTTTGGACCTTCTGGAGTATGTATCGGACAAAGACGTCCGTAATGACTGGTATGCACATCTCGTACTTCAAAACCTGCACGTTCTCGGGTAAGACCACCAGGTCCCAATGCGGAGAGTGTACGAAGTCCTTCGAGTTCAGCAAGCATATTTTGTTGTTGCATAAACTGCGAAAGTTGGTTGGTGGTGAAAAATTCCTTGATTGCAGCTTGCAACGGTCGTGGGTTGATAAGTTGCATTGGCAGTGATGTCTCAGCTTCTATGGTAGACATACGGTCCTGAATATTTCGCTTCACACGAGTCATACCAACACGAATACGCTGTTGCAACATTTCTCCAAAATATCGAACACGACGGAAACCAAGGTGGTCTATATCATCAGCAATTGCACCATTGGTATGGTTTTGTACAATTATATTTTTGATGATAGTTACTAAATCTTCCACACTTACAGTTCGTTGTGCATCAGCTTTTGCATCAGTGGCGAGTCCAAATCGCTCATTAAAATGATGACGTCCAATCTCTGAAAGGTCATATCGTGTTGGGCTAAAAATAGAATTCACAAACTCCTTAGCATTTTCTACGGTCGCGAGGTCTCCATCACGAAGTCGTTTATAGATTTCAATATATGAATCATCAGCAGTTTTTGCAGAATCTTTTTCAAGTGATTTCTTAATATATTCTTCGGCATATTCAATACCCTTAAAGAGTTTCAAGAGATCTTTGTCATTTTGTACACCAAGCACACGAAAAAGTGAGACTATCGGAAACTTTCGTTTTCGGTCAATTTTTGCATAGATAACACCATCAGCTTCTGATTCGATTTCTACCCATGCACCACGAGCAGGAATAATTTTTGCACCAAAGTATGTTCGGCCTTTTGACTCTTTTGTCGTAAAGAAAATACCGTACGAACGTGCAAGCTGTGGCACAATCACCCGTTCAACTCCATTGATAATGAAACTACCATTATCAGTCATTACTGGCACATCAGCGAGAAAAATCTCCTGTTCCTTCTCGCCACCAATGGTTTTATTTTTTAAGATAACATTCGCACGAAGTGGAGCTTCGTAGGTAAGTTTGTTTGCACGTGCATGCTCAGGAGTAGTCTTTGGACTTCCTAACTCATATTTCTTGAAGATGAGGTCAAATTTTTTCTCTGAATAGTCGCTGATCGGAGAAAATTCTTTGAATATTTCTTTGAGACCAGTTTCAATAAAATTTTTGTATGACACTCGTTGTGGCTCAACAAGATCAGGAAGTGATACTCGTGCATCACGATAATTTTGAAATAGTTTTTTTGGAAGCATTCCAACACTCTTTTCCTCTACTCCCTTTGGTGTATTAATCATACTTAATGTATTTACCTCTCATTAATAATAATATGAGTTTCTATAAAGACAGCAAAAATACACGCCGAAACGTGCAGTATGCTCCATTTATTTATTCTCTTAGTAATACGTGCATCACGTGATGTGTTGATTTATGACAACACTCAGAGTGTTATCGGTATGTTCACACTGTCTCTGTATAAAAAAGCTCACTTACTTTTTTATCATTGTTCAGTGACTCTTTCCCCTGTATGTACATCGCACATCCAGAACTCATTCGTGATCGTATTGCGTATGGCGGGGATTGTACCAGATACATAAAATATAGTCAATATGTATGTGCGGTTATTTTCCTATATCCTATTTATTGTGTATCACCACTTATTGCTGTGTTTTGAGCGCTGAAAGCTCTTTTTTTAAGGCTATCATTTTTAATTCTCTATCCACCATAAATTTGTTCATTTTTTCAAGTTCATTTTTTTGTTCTTGGAGTGACTTTTCTGTTTCTGCTCTTTTCTTAATTTCTGCTTGAAGATTCACATTGGTTGTTGCAAGTATACTCTTTTGGTCAATGAGAAATTTTTCATATATTCTGCGTGACCTATCAAATGCATAGGCAAGGCATCCAGTAAGAAATGCCATCATGAATATTTGAAATAATACCATTGGAGAATATGCAATTGGTACTATTCCATATTTACCGAGCATCAAAATTATGATAGATATCGTAAATGTAATAAAAATCCATACACCTCCCCCCGTTGTACCTGTCAGAAAAAATGCCCACAATACATACGGTGCAATCCATATAAATCCAATACCTTGTGGACCACCAGTAATCAACCAGGGTACAATTGCAACAATACCCATGAGCACCATATTATGTCGAGCAAACGTAAAATTACCTGTTCTTGTATATACCAACCAATTAACCGGAACCATAAATAGACCCAAAAATTGCAAACCTTTCATTACGAGAGTTTTTTCCAGTATGAGAAACAGAAGATTAAAAATAGCACCAATAATAATGAATGAAATAATCATCGCTTTCTCTACACGAAGTGCTTTCGTATGTTCATCACTATCATTGAGTAGATTTTGATGGGTCAAATCAATATTCTGATTCTTTGTTTCCATGTGTAATATTGTACACTAATTTTGAAATGAACTATGACACTGTGTGTACACAAAAAAATTATACACTTCGCTTTCGCTCTTCAATCTCGGCATGATTACCACGCATAAACACAGGAGGGACTCCATGTTTCACTTTTTTATATTTGAACATCTCTGGACGAGTGTACATTTCTCCACTCGATACACGTTCTTCTTCAAGTGACTCAAATGTGCCAAGCACACCATGTACATGTCGTGAAACAGAGTCAATAATAGTGAGTGCAGGAAGCTCTCCGCCAGTGAGTACATACTCACCTACTGAAATTGCTTCTGCATTGAGAATTTTTTGCACGCGAGAATCAATACCTTCATACCGTCCTGAAATAAATACAATGTGTTCATATTTTTGTGCAAGTGATTTTGCCATCTGTGTATCAAATATTTTTCCACGCGGTGACATAATAAGTGTCTTTATCTTTTTGATATCCTTCTTTCTTCCGACCGCTTTTTCCCACGCCTTGAGTATTGGTTCTGCCATCATCACCATACCAGGACCACCTCCATAAGGACGGCCATCTACTTTATGATGTTTATCTTTGGTGAAATCACGCGGATTGTAATATGAAACTGCTATTTTTCTTCCACGATGCTTTGCACCCTTCCCTTTCTCCGTCTTTTGCGCACGACCAAGAATAGACGCATCAGTATATACTTTACAAACTTCGGGAAATAGTGTGATGACGTGAAAATGCATACGCATAGTGTTGCATAATTTATCTTTTTTTCCAAACAAAATCCCGCGAGCTTCTCTCGCGGGATTTTCTACATCTGAGTATCACTCTTTCAATGCTTGAAAGCTTTAAAAGATAGCAAGTATCTTTTATTTATATCCGCAACCCTTCAATTGCTTCATCGAGAGACTTTGGATTATTTTGCACCTCATCAATATTTGAATCCATTATTGTATCTGCGCCCGCAGAGCGAGTCCCTCCCGCTGGCTCATTAATTTTAAGATTCACTCGAGCTTCATTTTTCATACCCACTACTCGAAGAAGAGTACGAATTGCTTTTGCTGTATTTCCTGATCGTCCAATAATTTTACCCATATCCTCTGCATGCACATCCAATGTAAGCAGTACACCCATTTCGTCAACGGTACGATTAACGTGTACGCTTTCTGGATGGTCAACAAGTGCTTTTACAAGTTGCTCCAAAAACTGTTGATCTAATTCCATATATAAAATCTTATCTGTTAAGCGGTCGTGACGTCCATTCAGGAACGTGCTCCCTCTATGGTAACAAGAACTCCTCATACGTCAACATGCACCCGTGAGTACTCACGGGTGCATGTTGTATTGCGTATATTACAATAATCTATACCGTAACTTCTTCTGCTACTTCCGCAGAAACTTCTGGCTGTATTTCATCTGCTTTCGCTTTCGCATCTGCTTCTATTCGGGCTTTTTCTTCCGCCTCAGCTTTTGCCTTCGCATCTGCTTCTGCTTTAATTTTTGCCTCGTCTATAATTGGTGACTTTCGTGGAAGTACATTCTTCTTCTTTCCTTCGATAACTTTCTTCGAAACGAGAAGATTGTGTACGGTATCAGAAACCTGAACACCCTTGCTTATCCAATGTTTTGCTTTCTCTCCATCAACTTGGAACACATTCATCTTTGGATTATACGAACCAATCGTATCAACATGACTTCCTGCTTTTGGACCATTGCGAGAATCCGTAACAACCACTCGATATGAGGGGTCATTCTTTCGGCCAATTCGCTGTAAACGCATCTTTAACATAATGAGGAGTAGCGTACCAGAACTGATACATAAGGTCAAGCATTTGTATACGTCAACCGTCTTTGAGACTCCCTCTCGAGTAATCGTTCCAAAATTTTATGATACTGTAGATTTACTTATACCGTATATCACGGTACACTCAACACCACATGGAAAAAGAAAATGCAATACACGAAGGTATTATAATGATTCGTGGTAAAGGGACTGGGTTCGTCACGGTTCCTGATGAACCAGAAGATATTATCATCCCCACAGAATCTCTCTCTTTCGCACTTGATGGCGATTTTGTTGAAATCGAGCTTCAAAAAAAAGTTACGGGGAAACGTCGTGAAGGTAAGGTGATTCGCGTTATCACTCAAAAACACACAGAACTTATTGGTGTCGTACAACAAAAAAATGGACAATATATACTTCTGCCAGACAATCGTCGTATTCATATTCGACCTATTCTCAAAGAAGCAACAAAAACGCATGAAAGTATGAAAGTTGTGGTGCACATTGACGCATGGAAAACTCCACTTTCAGCACCGATTGGAATAATTGTTGAAGTGCTTGGACCTGCAGGCGACCATGAGACCGAGATGCAAGCAATTATTCGTGGTGGTGGTTTTTCAGAAAATTTTCCACTTCCAGTGAGTACCGCTGGAAAAGAGCTCTATGCACGGAAAGATGCTATTTTTGCAGATGCGGTAACCGCGACACAGGGAGACAATCCCACTCGCCGTGATATGCGTGATCGTATCACCATGACTATTGACCCTGTAGATGCGAAAGATTTTGATGATGCACTCTCATTCCTGACACTCCCAAATGGAAATGTTGAGATTGGAATTCATATTGCTGATGTCTCTCACTATGTTCGTGAAGGTGACATCATTGATACCGAAGCACAATCACGCGGAACGTCTATCTATCTCGTTGACCGTGTTATCCCTATGCTCCCTGAAGTACTTTCAAACGATCTCTGTTCCCTACGTCCCAACGAAGACCGTCTTGCATTCTCCGCAGTATTTGAAATGGATTTACAGGGGAAGGTACAGAGCGAATGGTATGGACAGACCATTATTCATTCAAATAAACGATTTAGTTACGAGGAAGCACAACAGGTTCTCGATATGAGAGAGGGACCATATCTTCATGAACTCATGACTATGATGGATATTGGTCGAAGACTTCGCGTTGAGCGTTACCGTGACGGTGCAATTTCATTTGACCAAGCAGAAGTACGATTTGAGCTTGATGCAAACGGCAAGCCAGTTCGTGTATATGCAAAAGTACGTACAGAAACGATGCTTATGATTGAAGATTTTATGCTCTTGGCAAATAACCGCGTCGCGGAGTACGTATACAATCATACAAAAGCACGTGGTCGCGACGCGGCGTTTGTCTATCGTGTCCATGATCTTCCAAACCCCGAAAAAATTGAAGAGCTCTCAATCTTTCTCCATGCACTTGGACATGAGCTGTCTTCTCATAAGGGAGTCGTACGTGCAAAAGATATCAACATACTCCTCACTGCCATTAAAGGCACACCCGAAGAAAACCTCATTAAGACAGCGACCATACGCTCAATGGCAAAGGCACTCTATACCACCAAAAATATTGGACATTTCGGGCTTGCATTTAAATACTACACACACTTCACCTCTCCCATCAGACGATATCCGGACCTCATGGTACATCGTATCCTTCGTAAGCATCTTGATGGTGTACATATTAAAGGTAATGACCTTATTAAATACGAACGATTATCTATTCAGTCATCAGAACGTGAGATAACTGCAGTACGTGCAGAACGTGATTCTATCAAATACAAACAAGTAGAATTCATGCAAGACAAAGTAGGACAAACGTTTAACGGCATCATCACCGGCGTGACTGATTGGGGTATTTATGTAGAAGAAAAAGAATCACGTTCAGAAGGTATGGTGCGTCTTGCAAGTATTAAGAGTGATTTTTTTGAACATGAATCACGTAAATATCGAGTCAAGGGTTCCCGTACAGGAAAAACATATACTCTTGGTGATATTGTGCAGGTAAAACTTACTCGTGCGGATATGGAAGAACGAGTATTGGATTTTGAATTGGTTGCATAGAGGATTTTAAAATTTGCTTTTTAAAATTTGTATGACATAATCGAAATTGGTGTTTCCCGATAAGGAGACGTGCGATGAGTGAGTACGCAATTGTGCTTTTTGGTGACGAGAAAATCGTCAACAATATAATAAATACAGTTAAGCATGACTACTGTCATCTCTTCAAAATTTCAAGCCAAAAAACTCGACCGGTGTTTTTCTTCGCAACAGAAAGGAGATGTTTGCCTGGTATCAAATACGAAGCAAAAATTGAGTGTGTTGAGGAAGACTCAATGCTGGAAAAATGGCTCATGAATTTTTTTACTGATGCACGTTTGCAATTTGGTTTTTGTAGGTGTGGGTAAACTCAAATCCCCAGATGAAACTTTGTTTCATCTGGGGATTTTATTATTTTGCAACCGTAACTGCTTCGTCAAACTTTACAGAAAGAAGTTTTGAAACTCCGTCGCCTGCCATAGTCACTCCATACAGTACTCCTGCACGCCCCATCGTCTCACGGTTGTGCGTAATGAGAATAAGTTGTGAACGTTCTGCGAGTGCAGAAATCATATCACCATACCGTCTACTATTTGCTTCATCGAGTGCAGCATCTGTCTCATCAAGAATTACAAAGAGTGGGGGGTTCACCTGACTCATTGCAAAAATAAGTGCAATAGAAGTAAGTGCTCTCTCACCACCTGAAAGCATATCGAGTCCATGTACTTTTTTATTGGGCAACTTCACATCAATCTCAATCCCCTCTTCCACTTCTGTCTCCTCCTGCATATCAATTTCAAGAGCAACATCTTCCTCTTTGGGAGCTCGAACTTTTGGTTTTACACGAAGAAGTTCTGCACCACCACCACCAAACATTAGTATAAAAAAACGATTAAATTCAGTCCCAATTTTTTCTATACCCGCAACGAATTGTTCATTGAGATCATTGGTGAGTTCTTGAATAAGTGCTTCAAGTTTTTGTACTGATTCGGTGAGGTCGGTAATTTCTCGTACCAAAAACTCATCTCGTGCTTTCACTTCATTATACTCTTTTAGCACTTCTTCTCCTGAACCCATTCCAAGCTCTTCAAGACGAATCTTCATACGTTCTAATTCCTTTTTTCGATTATATTGTAGAGATCTCTCTTCTGAAACAATACGCTCATGTGGCACCACACCCAGCTCATCAACCACTTCAAACTCAAAATACATACCCACCTTTCTTCCGATAAGTGAAACTGCTTCCTGTAACTCATTTTTAAATTCTTGTCGGTCACGTTCAATCACCATCAGTTCACGTTCGAGTTTATCAATCGTCTGCTCAACATCACGTTGTTCCTGCATTATGGCAAAAAGTTTTCGTTCAGCATCTCGACTTTCCTCACCTTCTGTTTCAATTGCTTTTTTCATCTCTTCATACACGCGGGCAAGCTTCGCTTCCTCAGCTTCGATGTGGGCAATCTCACGAACCATTACCTCACGGTCATTACAAAGCACCGCATGCTCCTCAGTAAGACGTTCGCCTATACTGACTTCATCACGATTAAAGGTGTGAGTGAGCAACATATGAAATGATTTCAACACATCTGTGAGTACGCGTGAAAGTGATTTCACATCCCCACTTTGCAGTGCACTTGTCGATCCTGTCTCAATGTGTGCAAATACTTTTTTAAGCTCAGCACGTGGAATAGGTGTATCATCTTCACGTTCTTGTTTCTTTGTGTGTTCCTGTATCTGACGTTCTAAAAACACAATCTGTCCCTCAAGCTGTCCTTCCTTTCGTGCCATATTTTGACGACGCTCACGTGCTTCACGGATATTCTTTTCCAATTGTAAAAGCTCATCCCGAGCTTCATTTCGTTCTGACTTTTTTAATTTTTCTTGTGCATCATGGAATATATGTGCAAGTTCTGCTCGTCGCTCTTCAGGTACTCTCTTTGCAAGTGTGAGCCTATCGTAATGAAATGCTATATATGTATCTTCACGCTTTAAATATTCTGCATATACCATCTGTAACTCTGCCTGTAATGCTTGTGAACGTTCAAACTTTTTTATCTGTCGTTCCAAAAATTTAAGGTGCGGTACCACTTCTCGTCGTAACGCTTCAACTTGTACAATATTTTCTTGCGTCTTCTTAAGTTTTCGTTCACTCTCGAGCTTTTTGAATTGATATACTTTAAGTCCAAGTGCATCCTCAATCATTTCCCGTCGCTCACGTGGACTTGCTGAGAGAATGCGGTCTGCTTCACCCTGTGAAATAATATGATGTCCTGTGGGACCAATATTTGCCACCGCAAGAAGCTCTTGTACATCTTTGAGGCGTGTTTTTGAACCGTTAATCGCATATTCATTGGTACCATCACGATTAACTACCCGTTCAATAGTAATTTCATCAAAATCAAGGGGGAATATTCGATTGCCATTTTTAGGAGCATTATCAAGTGTAATGGTGACCGATGCTCTATTTGCACGAGAGACACTCGTCGAACCATTAAAAATAAGGTCTTCTCCCCGTTTCCCTCGCATTGATTTAATAGATTGTTCACCGAGCACAAAGCGAAACGCTTCAGCGACATTTGATTTTCCTGAACCATTTGGTCCCACTATTGCAGTAATGGCAGTAGAAAATTCAAGCTCTCCCTTTTTTGCAAAAGATTTAAAACCATTAAGAGTGAGTGATTTGAGGTACATCATGGCTATCGTAATATAAGTACATACGAGTTTGCATTGGGAGTTGCTCCTGCAATCAATTCAGTTCCATTACATACAGAATTCCAGTTTTGATTTTTACTTTGCTCCATTGTCAGTGCAACAAGTACAACATGGGGTATTCCACCACATGTATATGCACTATCATAGTAATATGCAAAGGTTCCTGTATTAAGTGGATCTTTTATAGTAGATGAAAGATACTCAGCGACATCGACATCAAATCCGACTGAATCACCAATTTTATCACCTGCATCATATGATGGATAATTTCCATGAGTATCCTTATACACTCGTAGTGCTAATTGTATTTGTTGCAAATCACTCAATCGTTGTGCATCACGTGCATTTTTCTTTGCTTCCTGCAAATTGAATAGGACGACTGATGCAAGTAATGCAAGAATACCGATAACAGCTATTAACTCAACAAGACTAAATCCTCGATATGATTTTTTTTTTCTCATGCATCTATTCTAGCATGAGCATTTTTGAAAATTATAATTTAATCCCAACCTTTAACAGTAAGTCCAGCCTCAGCAGAAGATTGCTCGGCTTCTTGTTTCGAACGTCCTTTGCCTTCTGCAATTTTCTCATGACCTAAAAAGACACCAACAGTAAACATTCGGTCATGATCAGGTCCAACCTGACTCAATGTTTCATAATTTGGGGTTACACCAACATGTTCTTGTGCAAGTTCTTGAAAACGACTTTTTGCATCCTGCCATAAACGCTTCGAGACGATAGCATCTGTTTTATCAAAAAGATGTGCGGCAACAAAATTCTTTGCATCCTCATATCCTCTGTCAAGATAGATAGCACCGATAATAGATTCAAACACATTTGCAAGAATATACTGTCGTGCCCGTCCTGTATCTTTTGCCTCACCTTTCGAAAGTAATAAAAATTCGTTGATATTCATTCGTGTGGCAGCATCTGCAAGCGAGACTGTATTCACTAGTGCCGCACGGATGGCTGTCAGTTCTCCTTCTGGTTTTTCTGGATATTTTCTAAATAAAAAGTCTGTGACAATAAGCTCCAATACTGCGTCTCCAAGAAACTCATATCGTTCATTATGACCTTGTTTTGCTTCACGATGTTCATTGAGATACGAACGGTGTGTTATGGCTGTCAATAAATGTATTTCATCAATAAAAGAAACTCCGATGATACGTTCAAGCGCTAAGAGTTCTTGTGTAATTGTTGCGATGTCTGACATATAGGTACACTAACAAATAATTATAAAAAACGGAAGTCGTGTCCTATTTTACTATTTTTTGCTCACCAGCATCGTTATTGCTTTTGTGACAATAGGCAAAATATCCTCATAAAAATTGAGTTCGAGAATATCTGCAATTTTAAACCATTGTGCATCATCAAGTCCACCCTTTTGTTCTAGTTTCAGTGGGTCATAGGGTGCGTGTGCAAGATAATAGGAGACTTGTTTACGAACCTTCCCTTTTTCGGGGTGACTCGCAACGTATTCATTTTTTCCTAATTCATTTTCAAGAGAAATAGTTAGTCCAATCTCATCGAAAATTGCTCGTTTCGTTCCCTCTTCAATTGATTCATTTTCATTAATTTTTCCTTTTGAAAGTGTCCATCTTCCAAAAATATCATGCACAAGTGCAAGGTACATTACCCCTTCATGTTCTGTATACACAACTGACCCTACCAATCGTTCTATTTCCATCTGTTCAAAAGGTACTTCTTTTTTCTTTCGTGCATTACTCCTTTCTTCTTTTCCTGGTTCGCCAATTTCCTTATAAACTGCACCGAGTACGCCATTTACAAAACGACTTGAATTTTCACCCCCAAATTGCTTTGCAAGCTCAATTGCCTCGTTTATTGCAACCTTTGCAGGAACTTCCTTCCTATCCGCAAAAAGCAATTCATAAAGTC
>JAHFMK010000055.1 GCA_023264435.1 Candidatus Kaiserbacteria bacterium | reverse complement strand
GAGAGGTGATTCGTAATTTTGAAGGGGTGTATGGGCTTGTTCCCAGTGAGAAATATCTTGCCGAGTCGACAGACCCCGTGGTGAGCTTTGATCACGCATCGAGTACTGATGTGTTTACCACTGCATACGGTACTTCGATTGATTCATCTGACGAACTTGCAGACTTTATGATTGGTACTGTCGATGGGCGACCAGTGGCACATTCGGTAAACGAAGTATCTGACGCAAATGCAGACATGCTCCGTACTGCACAAAACATGCATCGAGCTACGCTCGATGCATGGGTCGCTCCACCACATGTGCAAGTAATAGAAATTGTGGGAGTGGGACTCAATACTATCAAAGGTTTTCGTTATCAAGAATTTTTGAAACAAACATGTATTCCCGCAGGCACAACAAGCTCGGTGGTGTGTGCGTATGACCCGTACTATGAGCCGGTGCCAATGTTTACGCAGTATGGCGATGAGACTGTTGTGGCACATTCAGCAGAGGCGTATGCGGGAGACAAGTTGACGTATTATGTGGATTTAGATGAGGTGCGTACCACAAATCCCGAAGATATTAAAAAGCATGCAGACATTACAGGTTTAGGTGCACTCCAACAATTCATCGGCGGACTTTTGCAAAACACCACAGTATCAGTACCATTTATATATGGCATACAGCCTACGTTCAATAATACACGTGAGGTGATTGCGGTACATTCTCCAGTATCACTCACACTCACCGACACACTTGGAAATAAAGTTGGAAAATTTTCTGATGGTTCAAATATAACGGTAATAACTACCGTACCGGGCAGTTCCTATTTTGAGATTGGTGGTGCGACATACATCATTGTTCCAAGTACCACTGAGTATGATGTGCATATTACAGGAAAAGAAGAGGGAAGTTACACGATGACCATCAATACTCTCGTGGGCGAGGCACCTGCATCTCTCGTGTCGGCATTTCCACACGCGACCACTACATCTACAATGCTCGCTGGATTTTCAAAACGTTTGGGCGTATATGGCGATATTGTTATCGACTATAATGGAGATGGAATAATAGATGAACAGAAGACGATTGATGGAGAGCCGATTACTGCGGATGTGTTTCAAACACTTCGTGACGAAATGTCTGCGCTCGTTCTTCTGAAACAGTCCGAGCGAGATTGGCTTATACATGCAGTTACACGCGCTGAACGCACAGGTGAACGGAAAGGGTATGGGTCGGATGGGGTTGTTCGTATTTTTGCACAAGTTGATGCACGACTTGTGCAGTATCGAACTGACGGCTTAGTAACTGATGTCGAGTACAATACTATGAAGACACTCATGACTGAGATTATGAGTCGATAACAAAAATACTATGGATATTTATAAAAAATTGAATGTTGGTTTGAGTGTCGCAACAGCACTCATCGCAGGTGGAATTTGGGTGTATTGGGATTATGTGTGTGGTGGATACACATGTTCCTATGACTTGACAGAAAAGGCACTGCGCCCACTTCTCTGGAGCAGTATTCCACTCACCATTATCTTTGCAACTCTGCTATTCTTTCCCACAAAACTTTTCAAACAGTGGTTATTGTACATTGCTTCATGGAGCATTCTTGTTTCACTACTCATGATACTCAACACCGACCCTCGCTCATCAAACATTCTCTCTTTTGACCGTGGTCAGGTAGCATGGCTTCTGGGTAGTATTATTTTTCTCATTACCATTATTTACGCAGTTGGTTGGCATCTCTACGAATGGCGAAAGGGAAGAATTCCCGCGTCAGGTATGTTAAAACTCTCTATATTTTTTGTACCCACTGCACTCTTCTACACCATCTGGCAACTTTTCTAGCCGACTGAGTTGTCGAGGGCCGGCCTCGACAACTATTCTTACAAACCATTGGAACGCCGACATTCATTTGATATACTTACTGTTAATGTTCAATAAATCTTTCTA
Organism: Candidatus Kaiserbacteria bacterium; assembly: GCA_023264435.1. Lineage (GTDB taxonomy): Bacteria > Patescibacteriota > Minisyncoccia > Phycocordibacterales > UBA918 > Damh-18. The sequence continues at coordinate 2,590 of JAHFMK010000055.1, read as the reverse complement.
TCATTTCCTTTTTGGTTTTTTGGCAATTATTGCATCAACACTTATTATCATCTTGTTGGTTGGTGTGGGGCAGGGTACGTAATATAATAGAATCAGTATGCGAATCACTGATCAGTATTTTTGGAACGTTATTTTTCTTTTCTTTTTTTCCGCGTTGGTATTTATGGGTGCGGTAATACTCGACAGTCTTGCATATAAAAAATTTGATACATTAGCAGTTACTGACTACATACTCATTATACTTGCATCAATGCGTGTGGTACGTTTGGTCATTTATGACAAGATTTTTGCATTTTTTCGAGAACAATTTTATGACGTGGTTGAACAGAAAGGAAAGGTACTTTTGGTGAAGCCTATTGATGGCCCTCGCCGTACGCTTGTCGATTTGCTCACGTGCCCGTGGTGCTTTGGTGTGTGGTCGACTGCAATGGTTATATTCTTTTATATGCTTACTCCGTATGCAATGTATCCAATTCTTATTCTCGCACTTTCAAGTGTGGTGACATTTTTACAAATCCTTTCCAATCTTATTGGATGGAAGGCAGAACGAGCGAAGTTGGATGTAGAGTAGCGTGTGGTTTTTTATGGTGCATGGGGAAAGCCCGTGGAATGCGAAGCATTCCACGGGCTTTTCATTTTCATTTTTTCTGGTATAGTCTTGCGTAGCAGGCTCATGACAGTTGGTCTCGTGTTGTAAAGAACACAAGATAATGAATCGTTTGATTCGCCAGCCGAGGTCCATTACTCAGGTATTGGAGGTCGAAGCCACACACGTCTGTGGCCTGTATTAATTCAAAAAACAAAACACATGGCAATTACAAAAGCAAAGAAGCAGGACATTCTTGCACGGCTTGAAGGAATCAAAAAAGATTCTGACTCGATTGTGTTTGTGAGTTTCAAAGGTCTTTCTGTAAAGGACACCACTACAATGCGAAATAAACTTCGCGAAGCCCAAGTGGGATACTTTGTAGCAAAGAAGACACTCATGGAACGAACGTTCAAAGAAGCATACGAAGGTGAAATGCCGGTACTCAATGGTGAAATTGCAGTCGCATATAGTGCAGACGCAATTGCTCCCGCACAAAAGGTGAAGGAGTTCTCAGTTGGATTGAAAGATAGTATTGCAATTGAGGGAGGAGTATTTCAAGGAGTATTCAAAAATAAAGCAGAGATGACCGAGATTGCATCAATTCCGTCACTTCATGTGCTTCGAGGTATGTTTGTCAATATTATCAATTCACCAATTCAGGGATTGGTAGTAGGACTCGACGCTATTGCACAGAAGAAGTCAGTATAGAACATTCATTAATTTAGTATTTAATTTCGTAATAATATGTCAGAAGAAACAACTGTTGTGGAGACTACTGTTGAAGACACGGTAGAAATTCCCGCACAATTCAAAGCATTGGTAGAACAAGTAGAAAAAATGACTGTACTCGAACTCCATGAGCTCGTGAAGGTACTTGAAAAGAAATTTGGCGTATCAGCACAAGCTGTTGCCGTTGCAGGTCCCGCAGCAGCTACTGCAGATGATGAGCCAAGTACATTTACCGTAGAGCTGACCGAAGCAGGAGCACAAAAGATTGCGGTGATTAAGGCGGTGAAGGAAATCCTCGGTCTCGGTCTTAAAGAAGCAAAGGACATGGTAGATGCAGCACCGTCTGTTGTGAAGGAAGGTCTTAAAAAAGAAGACGCAGAAACTCTCAAGGCAAAGCTTGAAGAAGCTGGTGCAAAAGTCACCCTTAAGTAAGGTCATGAGTGCGTACTAGATTTCAAGCATAGCAAGAAATAGAGTGAGCAACGCGGGATAAACCGCGTTCAAAATTTTATAGAAAAAGCACGGGCAATTTTGATCCGTGCTTTTTCTATAAAAATAGATAGGTTGCCTACATTAATTAAGTGAGCACCACATATTCTAGATATATAAAAATCCCATCCAACAATACTTTACTACCTTATTTTTTCTATTTATGCCAATCCGTACCCGAGTTCGACAAAAAATACAAAACAAAGTGTTGTCTCCAATAATACCAACACATCCTCTATCTTGTAGCCCTAGTTTTTTTGCCGCAGTGTATATGGCAAGGCGATAGGGTAATTTTCGCATTGTCCATGTACCACAACCCAGTACAAATGAACCAATCGCGATAAAGAGTAGTCCCGTAAGTGAGATATGCATGAGTATCATCCTGCTATGACACCTTCTTGTTTTTTGTCCAGATTTTCAGAAGATTGAACCATGCTATAATCCCCGTATTATATTCTGTATGACTGATCCACTCGCAATACTTTTTGGAAATCAAGCACGCGTCAAGCTTCTGCGATTCTTCCTCTTTAATCCTTCCCAGATATTTAGTTTTGATGATATTTCACGGCGGGCAAAACTTGTCAGACGTACGGCTCGTACCGAGATGAACGCTCTTGAACGTGCAGGTGTTATTACTAAGAAAGTTGTATTTGTACCACACAAAACAAAGCCTATAAAAGTGCGTGGACAAGGGTATACACTTAATAATAAATTTTCACAACTCTCATCCCTGCAAACTTTTTTATTTGAGACTGCACCAATTAACAGTGAGACGGTACTCAA
>JAHFMK010000054.1 GCA_023264435.1 Candidatus Kaiserbacteria bacterium | reverse complement strand
ATGCAATACAGGAAATCAATTCTACAGTAGATGTACTTTCTGAAATTCCTGATACAACAGAAAAGGAGACTAATAAATACCCCGTTAGTTTTAGTGTAAAGGGAGAAATCAAAAAAGAATCCTTTGCATATACAGGTATGGATAATCTTGAGAATACAAAAACTAATGCAATTGATGATGTTATTGATGATGGTGATACATCCGACCAAAAAATATCAAGTCCTGATGCTGATATTTTAAATGCTAATAAACCAGCGACAGAGTAATAAAGTTTTATGTTTAAATCACTTATACCAACACTTTCAATAACAATTGCAATAATTCTCTTTATATTTGTTTCGCAACCGCAGTTTGCAACAATTAGTACACTGAATCAAGAAATTTCAGCGTATAAGGATACAACTAAGCGATATCAGGAATTTAATGCAGAGCTCAGTGCTTTGATGTCAACAAAAAATAATATTCGTATCTCCGATAGGGAACGCATAGATACAATGATCCCTACATCAATTGATAACACACGTTTATTGGTAGATATAGAAGCAATGGCAAAACGAAACTCATTGCTATTTGGTAATATTACCATTGAAACAGGGGCTAATAATTTTGATATCAAGAAATCAAATGAGAATGTATCTGATACTCAAGCAAGTAATCATAGTACACTTGTTACCAACGATATTTCATTTGAAGTAATCGGTACTTACGAACAATTTAAGAGCTTCCTGAGTGAGATTGAATCAAGTCTTACACTTATGGAAGTCATCAAAATATCATTGAAAGCACAAAATGGAACATTTCAAAAGTATGCCATTACCGTACAAACGTATGCTTTACCTAATACTAATTAATTTTGTATATGTCATATATATTTAAAAAAATCGCACTCGTTCTCGGAATTGTACTACTTCTTGGTGCACTTTATTTTGGCTATACTCGAATAAATCAACAGGGAAATTTGGTGATGGAGGAAGAACGAAGGATTGAATTAGAGAAAAAGTCAGAGAAAATACTTTTAGATACACAAAGAATCAAGTCACTTAAATTTGATAGTGTATTTTTTAGTGATAAACGCTTTTCATCACTTAAAGATACTCGACAAGACCTTATTGAAACAGAGTCAGGACGTATAAATCCATTTGAATCACTTTAAAGTTATATCAGTATATTTTTCACTGAATATGCATGTTCGCTCTATATGAATCTTCTCGCACTTTTAGTTGAAAAAAATATTATTGACCAAGATTTACGTATTCGTGTGGAGGCACATGCAGTAGAGTCTGGTCTTTCGTATGAGCATGCATTGCTTGACGAAGGTGTTGACGCTGATATGGTGCGAAATGCAATTGGAGAATATTTTGATTTACCGACTATGACTATTGACGAACACAGGCGAATTAATTCAAATGTTTTGAAGTATTTTCCTATTGAATCTGCGAAGCACTACGGTGTTATACCAATTGATTTTGAGGAGGATGTTCTTATTGTCGGTATCATTGATCCTGAAAATTTATCGTTTCGAGACCCACTCAATTTTACGACCTCACAAGATAATATTCCGTATAAACTTGTGGTGATACTTGAACAAGATTTTGAGCATGGTTTAAAATCATACGAGAATCTTACTGGTGAGGTTGATGAAGCTTTGAATGTCTTGGTTACTGATATTCAAGATGATACTACTGAGGAACAAGAAAAACATAAAAAACTTGGTCAAAATGGTGTTGAACACATTCAAGAAGATGCACCAGTGACAAAAATTGTCGCAACAATTTTGCGATATGCAGTTGATGGATCTGCATCTGATATTCATATTGAACCACGAGAGAAGAAAACTATTGTGCGGTTTCGTGTTGACGGGATACTGGTACATAGTTTGGAGTTGCCAATCAAAGTACATCAAGCAGTGATTGCACGTATCAAGATTCTTACGTCATTGCGTCTTGATGAGAAGCGTAAACCACAGGACGGTCGATTCTCTGCTTTAATAGATGGTCGACAAATTGATTTTCGTGTTTCAATTCTTCCTACAAGTCATGGAGAAAAGGTTGTTATGCGTATTCTTGATACTGATACAGGAGTGCGGACACTTGAAGATACCGGTGTATCAAAACACAATATTGATCTTATACGAAAAGCAATTCGTCAACCGTATGGTATTATTTTAATTTCAGGTCCCACAGGATCTGGTAAATCAACAACACTTTATGCAATGCTTTCTGAGGTGGATAGAATTGGTTTAAACGTTATATCACTTGAAGATCCTGTTGAATACAGTATTGAGGGAGTGAGTCAGTCTCAAATTCGTCCAGAGATTGGGTATACATTTGCAAATGGACTTCGATCAGTACTTCGTCAAGACCCTGATGTAATTATGGTGGGAGAAATTCGCGATAAAGAAACTGCACAGCTCGCAATACAGGCTGCGCTCACTGGTCACCTCGTACTTTCAACCATTCACACTAATAATGCAGCAGGTGTAATTCCGCGACTTATCGATATGGGAGTAGATCCGTATCTTATTGCTCCGACATTACAACTTGCGCTTGCACAACGGCTTGTTCGTAGAATCTGTCCAAATTCAGGTAAAAAAACCCCGATTGAAGGGAGTATCAAAATGTTGATTGATGCAGAATTTGCTGATTTGCCATCGCAGTTTCGAAATGCAATTCCAGAGTCTGATCATGTATTGTTTGCTGAGCCAACAGCCGAATGTTCAAGTGGTACACGAGGGCGTGTTGCGGTCATGGAAGCGATAACCATTGATGAAGATATTGAAAAACTCATTCTTAATAGTGCTAATGAAGATCAAATACGCAATATGGCACGTAAAAAAGGATTTATAAGTATGAAAGAAGACGCAATTATTAAGGCAATAGAACATTCTATTCCATTTGAAGAGGTGAGTACTTTGGGTGGTGAGATGCTTGCTTCAGATGAAGCAGAACAAGAAGCAAAACACTAACGGTGAAGTGGATATCAAGGGTGTCGATAACCAGAAAATTATTACGTAAGACTATTGTATACTATAATATATGAAAATATTACTTGTTGATGATGATGCATTTTTACGCGATATGTACGCGACAAAGTTTAAAGAGTTACGATATGCAATTGACGTCGCTGAAACTGCAGAAATAGCATTCACTAAACTAAACAATGGAACATATGATGTTATTTTGATGGATATGGTAATGCCTGGCATGACTGGTATTGAACTTTTGAAACACATAAAAGCAGAAAAATTAGGTGGTAATCCTATATGTATTATGCTTTCAAATCAGAGCGAGGAAGCTGAGAAAAATGCTTCAAGAGAAGCAGGAGCACTCGGATATATTGTAAAAGCTGAATTTATTCCGAGCGAGGTAGTAGAAGAAGTGCAGAGAATAATTAATAAATCGAAATAATATGGCTTCCGTTGATTACAAAAAAGAACTTGATGACATCATTGATATCGTGGTGACTGAGTTAGGGTCAGATATCCACCTGTCTGTCGGCTCACACCCTATTATTCGGGTGGACGGTTCTCTTATCCCTCTCACCAAAAAGCCAATTTTGAGCAAAAATGACGTAATAGGATTTATAAAAGTACTTTTGAATGATGAGCAGGAGAAAAAGTTTTTTATTGATAGAGAAGTTGATTTTTCATTTGCTGCAAAAAATGGTGTTCGTTTTCGAGGAAATGGATTTTTTCAAAAAGGTGCAATTTCAATAGCACTTCGACATATTCCAAATGTAATCAAAAATTTTAAGGATCTTTCGTTGCCTCCAATACTCGAATCATTTTGTCAGCGACCACAAGGATTTTTCCTCTGTGTGGGACCAGTTGGACAAGGGAAGTCCACAACACTTGCTGCGATGGTAGAACTCATTAATCAAACTCGTTCAGAACATATCGTGACTATTGAAGACCCTATTGAATATATGTTTGAACCTAAAAAATCGTTAATTGACCAACGTGAAGTTCGTGTGGATACGGCAGATTTCCACACTGGACTCCATTCAGCATTTAGACAAGATGTGGATGTCATTATGGTGGGAGAAATGCGTGGACAAGAAACTATCGCAACCGCGGTGACCGCTGCGGAGACAGGGCATCTCGTACTCTCAACTCTGCACACCAACAGTGCTGCACAAACAATTGACCGTATTATTGATACATTTCCTTCGGGACAGCAAGACCAAATTCGAGTCCAGTTGTCAGGTTCACTGACTGCTATTTTTTCACAACGCCTTATTCCTCGTATTTCAGGCGGTCTAGTACCAGCGTATGAATTGCTCATCAATAATGCAGCAGTATCAAATCTTATTCGTGAACGAAGAACACATGAGATTCAAACTGTCATAGAAACAGGTATGGAGCAAGGCATGATTGATATGAACAGAACACTTGTCGAATTAGTGCAGAATGGTGAAATTACCGTAGAAAATGCATTTTCATACTCACCGAACCCTAAAGGTCTTGAAAGATTAATGTAAAAATATGTTATTTTCTTATAAAGCAATTGATAGAGGTGGCGTAACCAGAGATGGCACCGTTGATGCAATTAATGTCGAGTCAG
>JAHFMK010000053.1 GCA_023264435.1 Candidatus Kaiserbacteria bacterium | reverse complement strand
AAAAATGGAAAAGTAGGACTTGAAGATTTTTCTATCCTCCTTTTTAATTGGACAGGATAGACGTATACGGATTTTTTAAAGATACTGCACCTATTTTGTGTATAACTCAAAAAAAACTTTTGAGTATACGTTAGAATGAAGGTACATCTACAGGAGGTGTTGAACTCATACATGTACGAGTTCATTATTGCGAATACATACGTGTATTCCTTATACGTGCAGCCGCGTGTAATTCTGTAAATGTAGTATGTTCGACAGTGAACATACAGGACGTGGAGACTTGAATGTTCGCATGGTGCAATTTTATGTTGTTAAGAGCACAACATACGCACTACTCGTTTATTAGAGTCGACATACTGAGCTAATACAACGTAAAGCCATGATTCACACGGAAAAGACCGTGAGAACTCTACAGGCTGTTGCTATGTCTGTTGGTATAGCAGTACTTCTTTGGAGTACCGGACTACCAACCTTCTTCCGTCATGCGGAAGCAGCATCAATCACAAGTGCAAGCGATACATTGTCTGTTTCAGCACCAAGTCAAGCTTCAAATCATACCATTGCGTTTACAACACCAAATGGTATGTCGATTGGTCAAACAATTACGTTGACCTTGCCCGTAGGCTTTACCATGGGCTCTGTTGGTGAAGATGATACTGACATTCTGAATAATGGCTCATCATCCTCAACCGCAGCAGCAGCAGGGGCAAATACATGGGGAGTCGGAGTTTCTGGAAATGTTATTACGTTTACCACACCAACAAACGTTGGCGTTGCATCAGCAACACCAATTGTTATACGTATCGGAAATCACGCAGTGACATCTGGTACTGGTGTAAACCAAATAACAAACCCATCTGCAACGACATCGTACGCAATCGCGATTGGTGGAACAATGCAAGATAATGGAGAAGTACGGGTTGCTATAATTGATCAGGTTACTGTATCAGCAAGTGTTGATACGTCATTGACGTTTACTGTTTCTGGGGTAAACTCAGGTCAAACAGTAAACTCAAGCCCTACAACGACTGCAACTACTACCACTCCAACAACGCTCCCTTTTGGAACGCTTGCAATTGGAACATCAAAAACACTTGCACAAGATTTGTCTGTTGCTACGAATGCCACAAACGGCTTTACCGTAACAGTACAGCAAACAGGTGATTTACAATCGACAACAGGTGCAACCATCAATGGGTTCATTGATGGTGCGTACACTACAACGCCTACGGCGTGGCAGGGTCCATCAGCACTTGTAGCGAATCCTGATACATACGGTCATTGGGGACTTACCTCAGATGACTTTGACACCGTTCGTACTGCAGATTTTTCTGCAAATACATGGGTATCAGGTAGTACAACACCGATTGTGATTATGGGACATACGGGTCCATCCGACGGCTTGACAAATGGTCAAGGAAAAACCAGAGTTGGATACCAAGTACAAATTTCAGCATTGCAAGAGGCAGGTGACGACTATACAACGACACTTCGCTATATTGCAACGCCGACATTCTAAAACAGCAAAAGAGTTATGAAAAAACCTATCTCCCACCACGAGATGGGTTTTTCATTGTTCATGTGAATAATACACAGAGTACTTCCATTTTTATGGTCGACTACCGTCTCCCTAAAAATTAGGTCGCACCACGAGATGGGTTTTTCATTGTTCATGTGAATAATACACAGAGTACTTCCATTTGTGGGTATTTCATTTTTATCTCAAATTTTACTGTTATACTATGAGCAATATATATGGTTTATAGAGAGCATCTGAGGAATATGATGATACCTGTTTTTTTGATGCTTTATTTTTTTGCGATACCATTTACTTCGCATGCGGCACTTTTATATTTTGACCCAGGGGAAGCAAATGTTTTTCGTGGTGATACCGTATCAATCGCACTTCGTATTGATGTTGATGAAGGCGAATGTATTAATACCATAGATGCGGTTATTCATTATGATGATTCTGTTCGTGCTGTTGATGTAACAAGAGGAAATTCAATTTTTAGTCTTTGGGTTGAAGATCCAAAGATTGATGAAGAAGCACATGTAATACGTTTTGCAGCGGGAATTCCAGGTGGATATTGTGGACGCATACAGGGTGACCCGAGTCTCACCAATGAAGTTGTAACATTGGTATTTCGGTCGCCTGGATTGAGCATTGGAGGTGGCGATAAGAAAAAAAATGCCCGAATTTGGCTTGATGAATCATCACAAGTTTTACTCAATGATGGTCTTGGTACTGTTGCTCCATTAACGACACAGGAATCACACATAACACTTTCTGACACTCCAGGCTCAGCTCCAGTCGACAATTGGACGTCAAAAGTACAAAGCGATTCAGATGAGCCTTCAGATTTTGATATTACGTTGGTGCGTGATGATGTGGCATTTAATAATAAATATTTTATTACCTTTAATACACAGGATAAACAAACTGGCATTGATCATTATGAAGTCATGGAAGAGCCTTTTTCAGAATTTTATACATTTAAGTGGGGAAGAGCAGATGCACCATGGATAATTGCACAGAGTCCATATATCCTCAAAGATCAGACACTCAATAGTACTATTCGTGTAAAGGCAATAGACAAATCGGGAAATCAACGAATTGCAACCCTTGTGCCTGATATTGCCCAACGTGGTATTTCACATAATACGATAATAACTTATTTCATTGTTGCTGGAATATCTATACTATTTATCTTGCTTATTTGGTATATTCTTTTTCAAAGAAAAAAACGTTTGCTCGAAACAATAAATGAAGAATAAATATATGATTCGAAATATTTCACGATATGTAGCATTACTTAGTTTGATTTTTTTTATTGTGTCTGCGCATGACGTAACTGCTGCGACATTGCGAATCAATCCAGGCACTGGTGTCTATGCTGTCGGTAATACATTTACACTCACAGTAATAGTTAATACAGAAGGAAAGCCAATTAACGCATCAGATGGTCAGTTATTTTTTAATCCTCGTGAATTGCAAGTCATTAATGTGTCCCGCAATGCATCAATTTTTAATTTGTGGACCGAGGAGCCAACATTTTCAAATAGTATGGGAACTATTTCATTCAGTGGTGGGTCGCCAACAGGTTATACTGGTAGTACAGGAAACATCATCACCATTTCATTTCGTACATTGAGTGCAGGCACACCAAAAGTTACATTCAAAAGTGGGTCAATTCTTGCTGCTGATGGTATGGGTACCAACATTCTCACCGCTATGTCTGGTGGGACATACACTGTTTCAGCACCATCTGACACTCCTGAACCTGAATATATTGCACCTGCGAATACACCAAAAGCACCGGTGATTACCTCAAAAACACACCCAGATACACGCGTATGGTATAAGGAAAAAACTGCTGAATTATCATGGAATTTGCCATCTGATGTAACATCAGTTCGAATGCTTCTCGACAATAGAGAGGCAACTATTCCAACAAAAGTCTATGATGAGCGTCTTACTTCAAAAAAAATTGAGAATCTTGATGAGGGTATATCATATTTTCATCTACAATTTAAAAATACTGACGGTTGGGGTAAGGTAAGTCATTATCCGATTCATATTGATTCACAAGCACCGGCATCATTTACGATACGTGAAGCAACAACTACCGATAGTAATCTTGGTAAAGTTTTGCAATTTATATACGATGATGTTTCACCAATTACCGCATACAAAATTCAAATCGATGGAGGCGATCAGATTACATTTATAGATGAAAAACATACCAATCAGTATGTGCTTGGTACTCTCACACCTGGACATCATACAATTGTCATTGAAGCAATTGATAGTGCGCAAAATAGTAGTGTTGCAAATTACTCACTCTCAGTTGAGGCGTTTGAAAAACCTATATTTACTGATTACCCAGAACGTATCAATACTGATGTTATACCTGCGATAAAAGGTACGACTCGACCAAATGCTCGTGTAGCAATAGAGGTAAAGAGAATGAGTGACAATACTTTACTGCAAACTGCAGATGCAAATGGTGGACAGGATAACTTTGAAATTTTAAGTAATGATAAAGGTGAATTTACCTATATACCAAAAAATAATTTTGAAGTTGGCGTGTATCAAATTACCGCACTTGCAAAAGATGATGCAGGTTTATTAAGCGAACGTTCAGATGCCATTAGGCTCATTGTCGAAGTTCCTGGTTATATTGCATTTGGTTCAAAGATGATCAATCTACTTTCAGTTATAGTTCCACTTCTTGCACTCGTCTTCCTTCTTATTGTGGGAACATGGTATTCTTGGTTTCGATTTATCAGGTGGAGAAAAAAAATTCGAAAGGAAACAAAAGAAGTTGAAGATAAACTTGCATTTGAATTCCATGAGATTATGGTCAATCTCGATACGAAAATTGATGAGCTACTTATTTCTCGAAGAGGAAAACTCACCAAGGCGGAACAGGCACTTATCGAACAAATTCAAACAGATGTGCGTAATGCACAAGCTAAAATAAAGGCAGAGGTTGACGATATTCAAGAAATTATTGAGTAATGTTTACATATGAAACAATCTCTTCAACAGCATATTGC
>JAHFMK010000052.1 GCA_023264435.1 Candidatus Kaiserbacteria bacterium | reverse complement strand
CCAACAGGTACGTACGTTGCGACAGGTACATTGACCGCTACGACGAATCCATAGTACACTTTAACCTATCATTATGTTTGCTACCGTGCACAAAAACTATTTAGTCTTATATATTTTATGTGCACTCTTCTTTACGAGCGTATTACCTACGGTAGTACGCTCACAAGAGGACATTCGTGCGAACACTGCTACTAGTACACCGAACATATCTGACGCTTCGCCAGTGGCATCTGTGGAGAACACAAACCCCTATATTACCGAAGGTGTTCCTGGCGGAAGTGCGGTCATTGGCGATTTCGTTGTTGGTCCAGGAAAGGTTGATCTCACTATTTCTCCAGGAGAATCAAAGACAATTGAAATGATAGTGACCAATCGTACCGGTGAACGTCGTATTTTTAATATCAAATCAGAAGATGCAGAAGGGTCACAAGATACCAATAATGCTATTACGCTTTTGGGAGATGATAAAGGTCCATATTCAATGAAAGACTTTGTACATGTGGCGAGTAAGTCATTTGAACTTGATCACGGAATACGAGCGCGTATTCCAGTGACTATTTCTATCCCCGCAAACGCAGACCCTGGTGGTTTGTATGGGAGTGTACTTATTGACACCGTTGCTATAAATGCAAAAGAAGGGGACTCAGCAGGTGCGGTACCGCAATCAGCAATTATTGCACGTATTGGTACACTCTTTTTTATCACTATACCAGGTCCTGTTACAAAAGACGGTAATCTAAAAGATTTTAATACAATTCCTAAAAAGCTCTTTTATCAAGAAGGTCCGATTAATTTTGGTATTTTATTTGATAATCGTGGTTCTATACACCTCGCACCATACGGTGAGCTCCGTATTACCAACATGTTTGGTGAAGAAGTTGGATATCTACAACTTGACCCATGGTTCGTACTTCCACAATCTTTGCGACTGCGTGAGGTTGCATGGGACCGTAAATTATTATTTGGAAGGTATACAGCAAAAGTGTTTATTAATAGAAGTTATGACAACAAAGTTGATGAAATGACATACACGTTTTGGGTATTGCCATGGAAACCAATTACGGGTGCCTTTGTTGGATTATATCTATTCTTCTTTATCATACGAGCGTTTTTCCGAAAATTTGAATTTAAACGTAAATAATAATTCTGTATGAGTATTCGTGAACACACGATAGTCTTTATGCAGACATTGACCGCACTTCTTGTAATTGTGTGTGGTATGCAAAGTGTGGGTGCTCAGGTGATGCAAAGCACCAACTATAAAATCCAAAGCGACAGTGTTAACTTTGGAGGAGGGTTAAGTACCTCAACTAATTATTCTCTCGAATCAACTGCTGGTGAGATTGCTACAGGTAATGCATCAAGTGCAAGTTTTAATCTTCGTGCAGGATATCAACAGATGCTCACAAACACTATTAGTATGACCGCATCGTCACCCGTGACGATGTCGCCTTCAATTCCAGGTATTTCAGGGGGTACGGCAAATGGTTCGACCACAGTCACGGTAACTACAGATAGTTCTGCGGGATACTCTCTCTCTATCAAAGCACAAACATCACCCGCCCTTACCAAAGGGGCAGATTCTATTGCAGATTATGTGCCTGTAGGTAATCCTGATTTCAACTTCACTACAACCGCAACTGATTCGCACTTCGGATTTACTCCGGAAGGAGTAAACACTGCCGTGCGTTATTTGGATAATGGTGCGTCATGTAACACTGGCTCTACCCAAACGACCTTGAAATGTTGGGATGGACTCTCTACGACGAATAAAATAATTGCACAATCAACCACTGCAAATACACCAAATGGTGCAACAACTACGGTATACTTTAGAGTGGGGATAGGTAGCTCTGTGGTGCAGACGCAGGGAATATATACTGCAACCACGACACTCACCGCCATCTCACTGTAATGCACATGCTTCGAAAGAAAATTTTATATATCAAAAAATATATTTACCCGTACACAAAAAATATATCTCTAGTTTTTGTGAGTATGTTTGCTGTCCTAGTCCTAATGAGTGCCGGTATGATATCTGTTTCGTCAGTGTACGCAGTGAGTAATAATTTTATTGTTCGGACACAAATCGGAAGCGATACAACACCACCTACTTCGCCAACTGCCCTCACGGTCACACCAATTGCTGTCTCACAAATCAACCTTTCATGGGCGAGTTCAACTGATAATTTTGAACTTTCAGGATATCATGTATGGCGAGATGGGGTGCACATTGCAACTACCACCAGTGTTTCGTATGCAGATACCGGACTCAGTGCTTCTACAACGTATACCTATTATATAACCGCATTTGACTCATCATTTAATGAATCAGCATCATCGACAAGTGAAAGTACCACAACGCTGAGTGTCAGTGCGCCTCCAGTGCCTATCTCCAATAATGGGACGCACTACGGTAGTCTTATGCCATTTGGATATCTTCTTGAATCACTGACTATTATACCCGAACAGCGTGAAGCGACACTCCAATTCACCACACATTCATTTATTCGTGGTGTGGTGCGATGGGGAAGAACCTCTTCGTATGAGATGGGTTCATTGGCAGAAAATGCATTCGACACACAGCATCTGACACTGATAACGGGCCTAATTCCGGATACGCTCTATTATTTTATGATTGAGGGCGAAGCAACATCTGGTCGATATGGAGTCCTGCATAGTGGCACGTTTCAAACACGTGCGCTGAAAGATATTTTTCCACCAGGAAATGTCATGCAGTTGCAGGGTATACCCGTAGAAAATGATGTGGTTCTTTCTTGGAATAATCCACCTGATAGTGATTTTGTAAAAGTTCGGGTTGTACGCAATGAGTATTTTTATCCAAGTGATGTTGCTGACGGGCAAGTTGTCTATGAGGGAGACGGTACGACTATTCGAGATAATAATGTTTTTAACGAACGTAAGAAAACATATTATACAGTGTTTTCCTATGATGCTCTCGGAAATATTTCTTCCGGTGCAGTCATTCAGGTTATGCAAAATGATGTATCACCGCATGTTCCGAGTAGAGAACCCGAGGTACCGCAGGGGATTGCAATAGCACTCACTGATGTACAATTTATACAGGAAGGAGTACGAATTCCGATTGTGGGCAGTAATGTCTCTCTTGATGGAAGTAAGCAACTTACGCTTTCAATACCGTACGAGATACTTCCTGAACACCTAAAAACTATTTTGGTTGTCGTTCACGAAGCAGAGGAGAGTACACGGTCATTTTCTTTTTTACTTCGTATCAATGCTGACAAAACCGCGTACGTGGGCACGGTTGCACCATTTGGCACCGAGGGAACATTTCCTTTACAAATATCAGTCTTTGATTTTAAGACCAATCAAATTGCCTATACGAAAGGCGTCCTTATATCAGCCATTGTGTCGTCAGAACCTGTACAGAATGAATCGACTGCATCAAGATGGATGCACAGTATCACATTCCAGGCACTCTTTTTTGCGGGACTCTTTATCCTTATCCTTTTTTTGCTTATTTACTATACTTTGAGATATTTCACGATTCGTAATGACAAGAAAGTGCTCCGTAGAGGATGATGTGTACAGTTGTGTGAAGCATATGACACGCATACGGTATACTAAAAGACATATTATATAATGTATTGAAATATCTGCATGGAAAAAACACGAGTTGCAATAAATGGATTTGGTCGTATTGGGAGAACATTTTTTAGAATGGCATATGATAATCCTCATTTTGAAGTGGTTGCCATAAATGACCTTGGCGATGTGCATAATCTCGCATACCTACTTTCGTATGATACCGCGTACGGTCGTGCACCCTATGCAGTGAGTGTTGTTGATAATCAACTTGTAGTAGAGGGAAAAACCATTCGTACGGTTAGTGAACGTGAACCACTCAAACTTCCATGGAAAGAGGAGCGGATTGATATTGTGGTAGAGTCAACAGGAATATTTACTGAATATGCGAAAGCAAAAGTGCATCTTGAAGCAGGTGCAAAACGAGTAGTGATTTCTGCACCAGTAAAAGATGCTCCTGATGCGGAAGGAGTACGAGGTGCCACTGTACTTATGGGTATGAATGAGGAGGCACTCAAAACATGTGACATAAGCTCAAATGCATCGTGTACCACCAATGCCACCAATCCGCTTATAGCAATTCTCAATGAGAAAATTGGTATTGAGAAAGCAATTCTCAATACTGTACATGCATATACCGCATCACAGTCTTTGGTGGATGGTCCGAGCAAAAAAGATGTTCGTGAGGGAAGATCAGCAGCAGAAAATATAGTGCCATCATCTACTGGTGCCGCAATCGCGACGACACTCGTACATACTGATTTGAAAGGGAAGTTTGATGGTATTTCCATTCGTGTTCCTGTGCCCGTTGGTTCAATTGTGGATGTGACATTTATTGCAACCCGTGACACAACGGTTGATGAGGTAAACAAAGTACTTCGAGATGCGTCCATGACTGAACGATGGAATGATATTTTTTCTATTACCGATGAACCACTCGTTTCTTCAGATATTATTGGTGCTCGATGTGCTGCGATTGCTGACCTTGCGTTTACGCGTGTGGTGGGAGGTAATCTCGTCAAAGTGCTTGCATGGTATGACAATGAAACGAGTTATACGAG
>JAHFMK010000051.1 GCA_023264435.1 Candidatus Kaiserbacteria bacterium | reverse complement strand
TTTGTATGTCGCTATTTCGTGTGATGACTTTTCACCGAAAGTTTCGCACTTCTGCCTTTGTCTAGCTTTGGCAAAATAATTTCAAGGAAGCCATGTTTTTCTCGAGCTTCTGCTTCATCAATAATAATTTCTTCGGGAAGTACAATTGAGCGGGAAAATGAACCCCAAAAAAGTTCACGATGAAAATAGTCTTCGTCTGGAACTTCCTGTATTTCTTCACGTTGACCTTTTAGAGTCACCATATCTCGAGTAATTGAAATATTGAGATCTTCTGGATTTACTCCTGCGACAAGTGCACGAATGACGATAGTATCACGTGTTTGATACATATCGATTGGAAGTTCGCCCTCTTGTTCAGTTTCGTCACCGTCCCATTGTGGATTGCTGGTATCAGTATCATACATTTGATTGTGATCAGGATGTATATCTTGTGGTTGGTCAAAATCATCATTTGATGAAGTATCAACTTTTACTGAGCCCGTGATTCGTTCTAAAAATGAAGGTTTTTTTATCATAATGTGCGACGATGACGTTTTTCTAGTATTTTAACTTTTTCGAAGAATAAAAAGAGGACAATGATACCCATCCATACAAACATAAATACAGTAAGGACAGCACCACCGCTTGCATTCATTATAAATAAATTAAAGAGTGCATGCAATACGATGGCAACGCATAACCCAAGGGTTGCTGAAAGTATTTTTATAGTACTTCGCTTATAGTAGGAAAGTGCCATAGTGATACCGACCGTTGCGGACGCAAGTACGTGGAGCAAGGTTGCACCAAGAAAACGAAAATTACCAGTAATAATTGATTCTGCATAATTACCAGAAGTCAGTGGATTATATATAAACAGTGCATTTTCAAGTGCAGAAAAACCAAGAGCAATGGTAATCATATAAATAATAGCATCAATAGGTTCATCAACTGCACGATTCCAAAGAACCACAATGAGGGCTGCAGAATATTTGAGTACTTCTTCAATAATAACCCAAACAAATATAAGGTTTTCTCCCGCAAAACGGCTCATGGCATATTGCTGGAGCGGAAGTACAAGGGGTACGATTAGCATGCCCGAGATGAAAGAGGAAATGATTAGTATTTTTGGTTCAGGGCGTGCTTTGTCCTCGCGAAGTAAAAACCAAAGCCAAAACAGTGCAGGAATAAGCCCAGCAAGAAACGCGATGGCAAAATGTGCTGAGGTCATAGATATATTGTAGCACCTCGATGCGCATTAAAATCCCCGCAACCTTCGGTTGCGGGGATTTTAATGCGAGATATTCAAACGGTTATATTTTTGGCCACTCCGCTACCATGAGTAGCTCTCGTTCATCACCGCGTATTTTTAGTGGCAATTGTTGCCAGATTGACTCCGTCACAAAGGGCATAAATGGATGGAGAAGTTTCAGGATACAAAGAAGACCATCACAAAGCTCTTGTTGCCGTACTTTTTTTGCTTCCTCATCATGTCCGTTCAATAGTGGTTTTGATTCCTCAATAATCTCAGACGCAAAACGGTCCCATACATAATGGTAAAGTGCATCACTCGCCAAATCAATACGATAGTTTGAAAAATGTGTATCAACGAGTGCAATGAGTGATGACAGTTCTGCATAAAATGGGGAGTGAGGTGTGGAAAGGAGAGAAATAGTATGGTTTACATCGGCACCCTCAACAGACGTGAGTACAAAGCGGGTGATGTTCCAGAGTTTGTTTGCAAAATGTTTATATCCACGGATTTTTTCTTCTGAGATTTTACTGTCTGTTCCGGGTACCATACCTGCAATAAGCGAGACGCGTACTGCATCCATCCCATATTTTTCTGCCATATCGACAGGGTCGATATTATTACCAAGTGATTTTGAAATTTTACGCCCTTGACCATCGCGAACGAGGCCGTGAAGATAAATTGTTTTAAACGGCACCTGTCCAAGGAAAAACCCACTCATAAGTATCATTCGTGCAATCCAGAAGGGAAGGATATCGTAACCGCTTTCAATGAGCGTTGTTGGATGATATGTCTTCAAATCTGCTGTTTCCTCAGGCCAGCCAAGTGTGGTAAATGTCCAAAGCCCAGAAGAAAACCATGTATCAAGCACATCAGGGTCTTGCGTCCATCCTGTTGGCTCAGGGGGTGTAATACCGACATGCATCTCTACTGCGTTGTCTGCATGTATGATAGTTTCATCATTGAGTGTATGTGTGCGATACCATACAGGGATACGATGTCCGAACCAAATTTGTCGTGAAATGCACCACGGACGGAGATTTTTTGCCCAGTGGAGGTATTGCTTTTCAAATCGTTCAGTAACAAATTTCACATCACCTTGTTCTGCACTAATACGCATGAGCTCTTTCAGCGTCACCTCCTGTCCACTTGTAATTCCTTTGATATGTGACTCTTTCATTACGAACGGCTTTTCAACATCAATCCACCATTGCAATTTTGGCAGTGGTTCAATAATTCCGCCGGTGCGTTCTGCGGTGGATACGTTTTGAGTTATTTCCTCTACACTGATAAGAAGATTTTCTTCTCGAAGCCATTCCGCAACTTTTTCACGAGCATCGGTCACTTTTAGTCCACCGAGACGTCCGTCAACAGTCATCTTTGCATATTCATTGATAACAGCAGGGCGAGAGAGGTTGTGTCTGTCGGCAATTTCCCAGTCTAACTGACTATGTGCAGGGGTGACGCCAAGTGCTCCTGTACCAAAATCTTTTTCAACACTTGCATCCGCTATTATTTTGATATGGAGTGGTACATCGCAAAAAACCACATCGTACTCTGTGCCGACAAGATGTTTGTATCGTTCGTCATCGGGATGTACAGCTACCGCAGTATCTCCAACTTTTGTTTCAAGGCGTGTGGTGGAAATAGCGATAGGAAAATCTATTGCATAGGTGAACGTGTAAAGTTTTGCTTTTCGCTCTTCGTAGACTATTTCATCATCAGAAATTGTCGTCTGACCTTTGGGGTCCCAGTTTACAATTCTATTACCTCGATAAATAAGTCCTGCATTATACATACGCACAAATGCTTCCATAACCGCATGGTAGCGTTTTTCGTCCATGGTGTATGCATACCTGCTCCAATCGAGTGATGCACCAATAGAACGCATCTGGGCGAGCATAACGCTTTTATTGTCCTCAACAAATGTATCAATACGTTTGAGAAGTTCTTCACGACCGAGATCATGACGGCTTTTACCTTCAGATTTTTGAATTTCTTTTTCTACACGAGCTTGTGTGGCGATTGCTGCTGAGTCTGTGCCAGGAATCCAGAGTGTTCGTGTGCCGTGCATACGGTGGTATCGCACGAGAATATCTTCTATAGCAAGCATGAGTGCACTCCCCATGTGAAGTGTACCTGTGACGTTGGGAGGGGGAAGTACAATTGAAAATATGTCTGCATCGGCTTTGGTGACACCATTTTCAATACAAACATCAGGATTGAAGTATCTTGATGTTTCCCAAAGTGCATACATTACATGCTCACTTTCTTGTGGTGCATAGGGTTTGAGAAATGCCTCAGGAATAGATGAGTTTTGAAATGGCTGTGAGTTGCTGTCTTTTTCCTCCATAACGGTCTGATAGTAGCATAAAAATAAGTCATGCAAAAGAAAATGTGTATATAGATATAGCTACAATGCAAGATTGCCATCTGCGGTGATTTCATCAAATTGAGTGGTGTTTTTTGCATCACGGAGTCGTGCGTGTCCAGCAAGCGCAATCATAATACTATTGTCGGTGGAAAGTTTTTGCGAGGGGAAGTATAGCGTAAGATGTGGGTACTGCTGTGTAAAAAAGTTGGAGAATGTCTCTTTAAGGTGTGTATTCGCAGATACGCCACCTCCCACAATGATGGTTTGGACTCCGTGGGTATCAACTGCCTTTTGCGTTTTTTTCAGGAGTACTTCAGTAACGGCATCTTCAAAATCTCTTGAGATTGCACAAATATCTGTTTCAGAAAGTATTTTGTCTTGTATTGCATAGCGTACCGCAGTTTTGAGTCCAGAAAAAGAGAAATCGAGATTAACACTGTCGAGCATAGGGCGAGGGAGTGGGTGAAATGATGGGAGGTTTTGTGCTCGTGCACTTTGTGCACGAGCACTTATCTCAGGTCCCCCTGGATATTGAAGCCCAAGCATGCGTGCAACTTTATCAAATGCTTCACCCACCGCATCATCACACGTCTCACCAATGTGTTCGTATGATTGCCATGTATCAATTTTAATAAGCTCAGTGTGTCCACCAGAGATAAGGAGTGCAAGTGCAGGGAAGGAGATTGCAGGAAGCTTTGTGCCACCAAAAATTGATGAAAGAATATGTCCTTCCATGTGATTTACGGGTATAACAGGAATATGTAAAAAAGTGCCGAGTGCTTTTGCAAAGCTAATGCCCACCCAGAGTGTTGGCTCGAGTCCAGGTCCGTTGGTAACCGCAATACAATCAATATGTGAAATTGCGTGTGATTCAAGGAACATAATAAGTGCATTAGCAAGCCCCTCTTCTCGATTGAGAATTTCAACAAGTTTTGATTGTATTTCAAAGGGGAGTGAATATGCGTGCTCTGCAAGAAGCTCCGCTTCTTGCAGAGCACGCATAAGCATTGGCACGAGCGTTTTTGCATGTTCTCGCT
>JAHFMK010000050.1 GCA_023264435.1 Candidatus Kaiserbacteria bacterium | reverse complement strand
CAAGCCCTCTCCCTTCTGATGCACCTTCAATGAGTCCAGGAATATCAGCGAGCACAAACCCATACATCTCACCGAGATGGGGTTCTAATGTCGTAAAGGGGTATGCTCCTACACGAGCTTTCGCATTCGTGAGTGCGTTTATCATGGTCGATTTGCCTGCATTCGGTAGCCCTATGAGACCTACATCAACAATCAGTGATAATTCAATATGAAATGTGCCAACTTCTCCACGTTTACCATTTGTTGCCTCGTAGGGTGCCTGATTTGTGGATGATTTAAAATACTCATTACCAAGCCCCCCTCGACCACCTTTCAAGACGAGATGTGTTTCACCCTCTTCAAAAAATGTGTATACTCTATTCCGCTCTATTTCTGTAACCGTTGCTCCCATCGGCACATTGATATACAAATCTTCACCATGCAAACCATGTTTACTCTTTTTCTCTCCAGAATTGCCATTTTCCGCCTCAAATTCTTTTGACCCCGTATATTTGCTGAGAAGCCCCACATCGCGTACGGCACGTAAATACACATTACCTCCATTACCCCCATTACCACCCGCAGGACCCCCTCTAGGCACAAATTTCTCACGGCGCCACCGCACGACTCCGTCGCCACCATTTCCCGCTGTTGCTTTTATCGTTAATTCATCTACAAACATATACGTATCATTATTGATTGTGTTTTAGTGTTGCGTTCTGTATTATCATCACATAATTACACATGGCCACTGATGCTACACTACTCCATGCAAAATGTACATAGTCAATATTTCTTACAGAGCAACAGTAAGAATGTCGTCCAGAACGATTGGTTACACGAATTTATGTACAATACTACTGACGATACTCACACATATAGATCCTATGAGTGCTGGCCATATTCCTGCAACATAAAACCCATCAACAAACGAAGATACGAAGAGAAAAAGCATCGCGTTGATGATAAAAATAAAAATGCCTAAGGTAAGTATTGTAATCGGAAGTGTAAGGATAATCAAAATGGGGCGAACCACTGCATTCAGAAGACCGAGGAAAAAAGCAGAAATAAGTGCTGGGTACAAACCAGTAATAGTTATCCCTGGCACAAGGTGTGCTACCAGCAAGAGTGCGAACGCAGACACGATGAGACGTATGATGAAATGCATATGTATAAGTATATACCTATTTGTGTTGAATAAAAATCGCCACGATGCGAAGCATCGTGGCGATTTTTATGTCATAAACCTATTCTTCTACACAACAATCTTCCATGCACCACTCGCAATCCTCTCTTCCGCTTTCTTATATTTTACCGTCTCTGTCTTTGTACCATTCGTAATGGTGACAAATTCGTTCCGACCTATCTTTTCATCTTTTCTGACAGGTTCATTACTTTTTCTCAAGGATTCACGTGTGTTTTCAGTACTACTACCTTGCAGTATAATCTCTGCGTGTGCTTTTTTGAGCGACTCTTCTTCCTGTTCTACAGCAACCTTCTCTATTGTTGGAATAAGCTCCGCTACTCGATGATAGGCAATCTCCTGCATCTCTTTAAATAATCGAATACCCTCCTTGCGATATTCGATAAGTGGGTCTTGTTGTCCGTATGCTCGAAGTCCTACACTCGAACGAGTATGTTGCATGACCTCTAAATGTTCTACCCACAATGTATCGCTGACCTGTAACATGAGCTTCCGCATGATTTCATTCCACTCACGCTCACCAAACTCCTGTGCACGGGACTCGAATGACTCACGACTTTCAGGAATGTGTTCAAGAAAATCAGTGATAAGCTCCGAGACCTCTGTCTGAGTACCAAGTAATAACTTTCGTCGTCGTGTATAAATAATATGTCGTTGTTGATTGAGTACATCATCGTATGCGAGCACATGCTTCCGTGCATCAAAATTAAATCCTTCAATTTTTTTCTGTGCAGATTCGAGTGAACGAGTTATCATACTGTTTTCAATCGGCTGATCTTCGGGAATGCCAAAACGTCCCATCATATTCTTTACCATATCATTGGCAAATACTCGCATGAGCGTATCGTCCATAGAAACAAAGAATTGTGTCTCACCAAGATCACCCTGACGCCCTGAACGTCCGCGGAGCTGATTGTCTATACGTCGTGCCTCATGTCGCTCAGTACCGAGCACAAAAAGTCCTCCAAGTGCACGCACTTCCTCAATCTCTTCTGGGGTTGCCTGTGCACCACCGAGCTTTATGTCCACACCTCGTCCTGCCATGTTGGTTGCAAGTGTTACCCTTCCTTTTTTTCCGGCTTCTGCAATAATTTCTCCCTCACGCTCATGGTTTTTTGCATTAAGCATTTCGTGTGTTACTCCTGCGTTTGTAAGCTCAATACTCAACTGCTCATTTTTCTCAATCGATGCAGTACCGATAAGTATTGGTTGTCCTGTCGCGTGGACAGCTTTCACTTTTGCAATAATAGCAGTAATTTTTCCTCGTTCATTTTGAAAAATACTATCATTTCGGTCAATTCGTCGCACTTCACGATGTGTTGGTACAGGTATTACATCAAGTTTATACACCGAATAAAATTCTTCCTGTGATGTAAGTGCCGTACCGGTCATTCCTGAAAGCTTTTCATACATACGGAAATAATTCTGGTACGTAATTGATGCAAACGTACGAGATTCTTTTTGTATGGTCACTCCTTCTTTTGCCTCGATAGCTTGATGAAGTCCATCCGACCAACGTCGACCTGGTTGCATTCGTCCTGTAAACTCATCGACAATCATTATTTCACCATCTTTTACGACATACTCCTTATCTCGTGTATACAGTGCCTTTGCACGCACCGCTGTTTCTAGATGATGAACATATCGAATACCTTTATCCGTGTAAATATTATCAACACCAAGTATTTTTTCAGCCAATTCAATTCCTTCGTCGGTCATTGTGGCGCTTTTTAATTTTTCATCAACAATAAAATGTTTTTCTGAAGAAAGTTTCTCAGCAATCTGTGCAAACATCACATAGAGATTTTCCGTATCGGGTGCAGGTGCAGAGATAATAAGTGGAGTTCGTGCTTCATCAATAAGAATTGAGTCTACTTCGTCAATAATAGCATATGCGTGTCCACGCTGTCGGAGATTTTGTACTTCAAATTCGATATTGTCTCGGAGATAATCAAAACCGAATTCACTATTAGTTCCATAGGTGATATCAGCAGAGTATGCTTCCTTACGCGTACACGGACGGAGAAATTCGTACACAATTTTATATGAGCCAGTGCTGTCTCGTTCAGCATCTTTTTCTGTATGTGTTGCATCATATAGATATGAACCTGACTGATTGATAATCCCAACAGAAAGACCGAGTGCATCATATACCTGACCCATCCACACGGCGTCACGTCGAGCAAGATAATCATTGACAGTAATCACATGTACACCCTTTCCCGTAAGTGCATTGAGATACGCAGGTAGCGTTCCTACCAAAGTCTTTCCTTCACCCGTTCGCATTTCAGTAATTCTTCCACGGTGGAGGATAATACCACCAATTAACTGCACATCATAGTGACGTTGCCCCAACACTCGCTTCGCTGATTCTCGTACGAGTGCAAACGCAGGAGGGAGCACTGCATCAAGTGAAACTCCACTCTGTACTTCATTTTTGAGTATTGCGGTACGTTCTTTTAATTGCTCATCAGTAAGATTTACCATTTCATCCTCAAGCGCAGTAATTGCCGTCACGATTGGTCTTACATGTTTTAACTCCTTTTCGTATGTTGGTCCAAAAAATCTATCTAAAAATGACATATTGCATAGGTTTATACTGTATCGGGATAAGAGCTTTCTACTGAGAAAGTGAGACTAGCATACCATATATGTATGCAAAAAAACAAAGCACCCTCCGTACGGAGGGTGCTTTGTTTTTACATGCTCTCAGTGAGAATTATTTCTTCTTTGCGGTCTTCTTTACTGCCTTCTTGACAGTTTTCTTCACAACTTTCTTAGTTGCCTTTTTTGCTACTTTTTTTGCAGGAGCTTTTTTAACAACCTTTTTTGCAGTTGTCTTTTTTGCTACTTTCTTTTTTGTTGGCATAATAGAAATTTTATAGTTACTCACAAACAATTCGACCGCATTATTCTCCGTGCAAAGAGCATTTCAAGAGAACATCTGCTTATCTATAATTATCAGTGATAAAAAAAAATGCACAAGATTTTTTTTAAAAAATATGTGGATAAATATTTTTTAAAAAAAGTTTTTTAAAAAAAATATTTATAAATTTTATTTTATATGATAGTCACTTCTCGTTCGATAACTATTCCAGTTTCAAAAAAAACTTTTTGAATAATTTTTTCTGAAAATATTTTTACCTCATTCGCAGTTGCGTCTTTCGTACAAACCAGTACGAGTGCTTGATTTGTAAATAACCCAACGTTCCCTTCCTGATATCCTTTTAGATTACAGACATGTTCCAGTACCCACCCCAAAGCAATTTTTACCATTCCATTTTCGGTATTATAGCCAGGGATTGCGGGATATTTTTGCAGTAATTGTGTATATTGATGTGCTGATATTATTGGATTTTTGAAAAATGAACCTGCGGTGCCATCCACATGCCAATTCGGAAATTTCTTACTTCGTATATCTATGACAGAATTTCTAATTTCGGGAAGTGTTGGTGTGGTGTTATGTTGAAAATATAATGCAAGGTCTTTGTATGAAATCTTTGGTGTTGCTTTTTTTTCTAATTGAAACGTAATATCCAAAATAATAAATTTTTTTTCTTTTTGTTTTTTGAAAATAGAATTACGATACGCAAACATGCAATCACTTTTTTTTATTTCAAAAATTTTTTCGTTTATAGAATCAAAAACAGAAATATATTTTATAACATC
>JAHFMK010000049.1 GCA_023264435.1 Candidatus Kaiserbacteria bacterium | reverse complement strand
AAACGAAAAAAGCAAATGAAATGAAGGATATGTTTACCAATATGATTGCACACGAATTACGTGCACCACTAACAGCAATACGTGGATACGCAAGCATGATTCGACAAAAGGATAATATTGACGACGAAATTAAAACATTTGCGACCCGAATTGAAGACTCATCTGAACGATTGGTGACTATTATTGGAGACCTACTTGATGTTGCTCGTATTCAATCTGGAAAAATGAGTATCGAACAATCAAAAATAAGTCTTCAGCCTATCATTGATTCTGTTCTTGATACAATGCGATCATCAGCGTTGGAAAAAAATATTGAACTGAAAAAAGAAGGGTCACGCGCAGAGATTTTTGTTTTTATTGATGGAAAACGTCTCCATCAGGCACTTACAAACTTGATAAGCAATGCTATTAAATACACTCCTTCTGGCTCAATCTCACTTGATATTCTCGATCTCGGTTCTGTTGTTGAGATACGTGTAAAAGATACAGGTATGGGCATTAGCGCTGAAAATCAAAAAAAATTATTTGCACCATTTTTTAGAGTTAATCGAACAGAAGTTGATTCAATCACCGGTACAGGACTTGGAATGTGGATTACTAAACAACTTATTGAACTCATGGGTGGATCAATCGGAATTGAGTCAATAAAAGGGGTAGGTACGAATGTGGTTGTAACGCTCACGAAATAATATTTTCTAATCAATTATTATAGGGTATACTGACAGATTATTATGTCTGGAAAAAAACAGCAAAAAACAGTATGGGAAGACCCAAAAGATGAGAAAATAATTATTCGTGGTGCTCGAACCCATAATCTTAAAAATATAAGTCTTGATATACCACGAAATAAAATGGTCGTATTTACCGGTCTTTCTGGAAGTGGGAAATCTTCACTTGCGTTTGATACTATTTTTGCTGAGGGTCAACGACGATATGTTGAGTCACTTTCATCGTATGCACGACAGTTTCTCAAACAGATGCAGAAACCAGATGTTGATGAAATACGCGGACTCTCTCCTGCAATATCAATAGACCAAAAATCCGCATCACGTAATCCTCGTTCGACAGTAGCAACCATTACAGAAATATACGATTATCTTCGTATTCTTTATGCACGTATTGGACAACCGTATTGTCTTGACGTCGATATCGCAATTCAGAAACTTTCGCAAGATGAAATTTTAAACATTGTTAAAAAATCAATTGAAGAGAGGGAGATAAAACGACTAAAAAGCGATATCAAAAATGTCATGGGTATAGAGGTGAGTTCTGCACGAGTTGCTATATTTGCCCCCATGGTTGTCGGTAGAAAAGGCGAATATTATCAATTACTCTATGATTTACTCTCGAAAGGGTATGAAGTGGTCAAAATCGATGGTGAAATTAAGCAACTCCGAGAAAAAATTATACTTACGAAAACAAAGCGACATGATATTGATGTTCTTGTTGATGAAATATATGTCAGTGAATTTACGCACTCGCCCAAAAATGCAACAGAGCGACTTTCTGATGCAGTTGAGTTGGCACTTAAAGAATCTGGTGGTTTGGTAAAGGTGCGGACACCTGACGGAGAAGAGCGAGTACTCTCTGCAAAGTTTATTTGCCCCGCTGATGGTTCGTCTTTTCCAGAAGTAGAACCGAGACTGTTTTCCTTCAATTCACCATACGGTGCATGTCCTGAGTGTAATGGGCTTGGTACGACAGGAATTTTTAATACCGACACCTGTACTGTGTGTAAAGGTGATCGTCTTCGACCAGAAGCACTAAGAGTATATATTGGAGGTGATCGTGGAAATAATCTTGGAAAAAATATTGTCGATTTTACCAATATGACTATCGCAGAAGCAATAGAATTTATTGCTTCTTTGAAACTTTCAAAAAAGGAACAGGATATTGCATGGCCTGCACTTAGAGAAATTATTGAACGATTAGAATTTATGATGAATGTCGGTATAGAATATCTCACGCTTAATAGACGTGCGAATACACTCTCTGGCGGTGAGGCACAACGTATCCGACTTGCATCACAGCTTGGCTCTGGACTCGTTGGCGCGCTGTATGTGCTTGATGAACCAACAATTGGTCTCCATCAACGTGATAATGCTCGTTTGATTAAAACACTCACCGATCTTCGAGATTTAGGGAATACAATTATTGTGGTCGAGCATGATGAAGACACAATTTTTGCTGCTGACTATCTTGTAGACATTGGCCCAGGTGCTGGTATTCATGGCGGTAATGTTGTTGTATCGGACTATCTTCAAAAATTGCTTGATGCTCCAAAAAATACTTCTGGTTCAATTACTCTCGATTATCTTCGTGGCACCAAAAAAATTCAAATACCTGAAAAACGAAGAGAAGGTGAGAAGGGTGTTATAAAAATTCGAGGTGGTAAAGCATTTAACATAAAAAATCTTAATGTCGACATTCCACTCGGACGACTGATTTCAGTTACCGGAGTTTCAGGAAGTGGTAAGTCTACGTTTATGTATGAAATTCTGCATAAAAATTTACGTTCACGACTCGAAAAAAAGTATAGAACACCGCACACGTATAACGCTACATCAGTCACAGGAACTGAATATATTGGACGATCCATCCTCATTGACCAGTCTGCTATTGGACGTACTCCACGTTCAAATCCTGCCACCTATACGGGAGCATTTACGTATATTCGTGATCTCTTTGCATACACAAGTGAAGCAAAGGCACGAGGATGGAAACCAGGGAGATTTTCGTTTAATGTGAAAGGTGGAAGATGTGAAGCATGTCAAGG
Source organism: Candidatus Kaiserbacteria bacterium (assembly GCA_023264435.1). GTDB lineage: Bacteria > Patescibacteriota > Minisyncoccia > Phycocordibacterales > UBA918 > Damh-18. The sequence continues at coordinate 2,124 of JAHFMK010000049.1, read as the reverse complement.
AAACGGTGAAATTGCAGTCGAGATGCACTTCCTTCCTACAGTCTATGTAACGTGCGATGTCTGTGATGGAAAGCGTTTTACCAAAGAGACACTCGAAGTAACCTATCGCAAAAAAAATATTCATGAAGTACTCCACATGACCATTGAAGAAGCCGATGCATTTTTTATTGATATTCCTGCGATTCATGAACGTCTACAATCATTACTTCATGTTGGACTTGGATATTTAGAACTCGGACAAAGTGCAACAACCCTTTCTGGTGGGGAAGCACAGAGAGTCAAGATTGCTTCGGAACTCTATCGTCCACATACACAAAAAACTCTTTACTTACTTGATGAACCAACTATTGGTCTTCATTATGAAGATGTTAAAAAATTGATTGAGATTTTGCAAGAATTGGTTCATAAAGGTAATACCGTTATGGTTATAGAACACAATCTAGATCTTATTAAATGTTCTGATTATGTTATTGATATCGGGCCAGAGGGTGGAGAGGGAGGTGGGTCACTTGTGGCAAAGGGTACACCAGAAGAAATTGCTCAAAATCCAAAATCACATACGGGACACTACCTCCAAAAAATTCTGTAATATATGAACAAAGAAGTGTTCCAAAAATATACGATTCCCGATGCACCAGGAGTGTACTTTTTTCTCAATGCTCAAAAAAAAATATTATACATCGGTAAAGCAACATCACTTACACATCGTATTAAAAGTTATTTTGATACGACACTTAGAGAAAAACGCAGTACGCTTATTGAAAAAATGGTGAGTGATGCATCATACATTGAGTGGACTGAAACTGATTCAGTGTTAGAGGCACTTCTTCTTGAAACGAACCTTATTCGTACACACAAACCAATTTATAATACACGTTCAAAAGATGACAAAAGTTACAATCATCTTGTTATCACAAAAGAAGACTTTCCACGCGTGCTCATAATACGTGGAAAAGATTTGCATGATGTAGATGGGACACACTATGCTCACATTTACGGACCATTTCCGTCAGGTGTGCTTTTCAGAGATGCACTCAAAATAATCCGTTCTCTTTTTCAATATTACGATGAAAATGCAAATCTCGATACACACACATCTAAAATGTACAAGGGAAAACTAGATTTTAATAGACAAATTGGATTATATCCAGAAGCATGTACTAAAAAAGAATATGCACGCACTATTCGACATATTCGACTCCTATTTGAAGGGAAAAAGAAAGTGATTATAAAAGATTTAGAAAAAGCAATGTATGCACATGCAAAAAAAGAGGAGTTTGAGGAAGCGCATATACTGAAGCGTAAAATATTTGCACTCCAACATATACAGGATGTTGCACTGATTAAAGATGAAATCAGAACATATAAAGATGAGAAATCGTATAAAATAGAAGCATATGACATCGCACATCTTGGTGGAAATGACATGGTCGGTGCAATGGTCGTCATAAAAAATGGACACGTAGAAAAAAGTGAATACAGAAAATTTATAATTAATAGTTTTACAAAAGCAAATGATACTGGTGCTTTGAAAGAAGTATTACAACGTCGTGTACAACATCTTGAATGGGAGCTCCCTGACCTAATAGTGATTGATGGTAGCACCGCTCAAAAAAGAGTTGCCGAATCAGTGCTGGCAAAACATGGTATTGAAATACCAGTCGTTGGAGTCGTAAAGGATACTCATCATCGTCCTGACCATATTTTAGGATCATCCAATTTGGTTCATCTGTATAAAACAGATATCCTTCTCGCGAATGCGGAAGCACATCGATTTGCTATTACTTTTCATAGAAAAAGGCGTAAAATTACATAATTTTATACATTGGAGTACAAATACAATATATATCTCAATAATGTACGTCACTTTTTTTTTATATTTTATTGGTTATACTTTTCGACATGAAAATTGGTTTTATTGGACAAGGTTGGATGGTAAACATTACACAGATGATTTTGGATAGAGAGGATTTGACGTTGTTCGATATGCACCAAATGAGCAGTATATTTTGAATATTCATTAGAATATAGAGTTACGTGTAGAAAGTGATAAAGATATTAATCTACTTACCGGTGTATATGGCAACCTGAATAAACATCGAGTATGGAATGATGTACGTGATA
>JAHFMK010000048.1 GCA_023264435.1 Candidatus Kaiserbacteria bacterium | reverse complement strand
TATTAGGCAATGATAATATATTCTGTGTACTTCACGTATATTTGATATAGAGAAGACACGTGTACATACTACGCTTCCTTCATTAATTCCTGATGAAGAAATCTCATGTGCTGAAAACAGGGAGTGTAATATTGACCGTCGTGCCCACGCCGTGTTCACTTTCAATATGCAATGTGCCACCAAGTGCTTTAATCGTTTCGGAAACAATCGAAAGCCCAAGTCCAGAGCCTTCGGTCTCCGTTCGTGATATATCAGCCCTGAAAAACGGTTCTGTAACATGTGCTAAGTCTTTTTGAGGAATTCCAATACCCGTATCGTGTACCAAAATATTTACCAAATTTTTTGAAAATGTCTCACGAATAGTGATACTCCCCTCTTCTGAAGTATATTTAATGGCATTATGGATGATATTTTCAAAGACGCGATTGAGTGTACTTTGATCTGCACGAATATATGTCTGTAACGCTTTTTCATGTTGCTGATACAAAAAGGTAATATGTTTCTTTTCAGCAAGTGGTGTGAGTTTCTGTACAACACGTTCTAAGACTTCACCGACACACAATGTAGCACGATGATTTATATTCATTTCCTTCTCACTCACAAATGTAAGTAATCCATTTGCAATCTTTGTCAAAGAGTCAATCTCATCAATATTATCAGTCAGTATCTTTTTGATTCGTGGTGAAAGATTTTTTTCTCCACGTAATACAACTTCAGTTCCTGATTTCATAACAGCGAGAGGCGTCCGAAATTCATGTGCAGCATCAGCGAGAAATCGTTTTTCACGATTACGTGCTTCGCGAATTGGTCGAAGCGTGACGATGGTAAGTATGTATCCACCAACGAGCACAATAAGCAGGGTTGTTCCATCCACAAAAAAAATCTGAGATTGGATTGCATCTGCAGTGTCGTTATATAAACGTGCACTATCAATGATATTTAATGGAAGGTCTCTGATTGAATCAGTTAAACTCACTAGAAGTGCTCGGTACAATAAATAACTGAACACTGCAAGTATCGCTGTTGCAACCACAATATATGATGCCGTGAGTCTTATTCGTGCACGAAACAAAACATCATATTTCCATTTTGTAACCAACACCACGTATTGTTTGTATATATATTCCTTCATGATGTAATTTTTGTCGTATATTTTTTATATGCACATTTACCGTATTACTAAATGCAGTATCTGCAAAATCCCACGCATGATCATATAACATATCGCGCGTAACTATTTTACCTTGATGACGCATCAAATATTCAAGTACCATGTATTCTTTCAGCGTAAGGGAAACCTCTTTCTCATTACATTCGACACGGTGTCGTGTTGTATCAAGTGTAATATTTCCTACACGCAACACCACAGGCTCTGCTATCACCGGACGGCGTAGTAACGCACTTACTCGTGCCGAAAGCTCAGAAAATGCAAATGGTTTTGCCAGATAATCATCAGCACCAATGGTTAATCCTTTTACCTTTTCATCAATTGCATCACGTGCGGTAAGCATAAGAACGGGGACGGTCACACCCTCTTCTCGCCATTTTAGACAAATATCGACACCATCTTTGCTCGGAAGCATAAGGTCAAGTACCACAACATCATATTCATTGCGATTGATGAGTATTCGCGATTCTGCTTCAAGACCATCGTGTATACAGTCAACTGCAAACCCATCTTGTTCTAAACCTTCTTTAAGGTTTTTTGCGAGCTTCAGATTATCTTCAACAACAAGTATTTTCATGCTTTAAGCATAGCCTCTATTTATGAAGTTTCGATGAAGCACATCGTGATGCACATGCAAATCACATATTCAACGTAGTAACGTATGAATTGAGGAATGCAGGAATAGCAATAACAAGGCCGAGCAATGGGAGTACAACCATCGCAAGTGTGACCCACATAACGATACGAAAATATTTTCGTGTTTTCTCAACGGAAACATATACGGCATCAATTTTCTCTTCCAGCGACTGCATTTGTTTTTGAAATTCAGAATCCATAATATGAGTATAACATTATACAATGCATGTTACCGCAATCCAAAAAAGCGTGGAAATAAAACTGATGTCTTGTCGGCAGTACGACCATCACGCATGATAGGTAGCTGTTCTGTATGATGTGGCCATGGAAGTGGTAGCGTGCCCACAAACGGGGTATCACCAAAGAGTCCGTCGGCAACACCTTCACCTTCGCTCCCAGGGAGCCAGGCAGCCACGACTGCATCCCATGAAGCAATTTCATTGGTCACAAAAAGCGGACGTCCTGATACAATAATCACAACCACTTTTTTGCTTGTTGCTCGCAGTTTTTTAATTGCTTCACGGTCTTCAATTGAAAGTATTGGATATGCAGTATCACCCCACCCTTCGGCATATGGTTTTTCACCAACTATTGCAATACCGATATCTGCAATCTCGCCATCATCAGCAAAATTACCGAGTTCGTCATACGCAATCCGCGTCGTACTACCCGCTCGTGCACGTATACCCGCAAGAATTGAAGTTGCATTTGGAAGCCAGTTGCCATCTATTCCCTGCCACTCAACCGTCCATGCACCTGCTTGTCTTCCAATATTATCAGCAGTACTTCCTGCAACACGAATAAATCGTGTTGTGGTGGCAATAGGCAATACTGCATTTTCATTTTTGAGAAGCACAAGTGATTGTGCAACTGCATCGCGCGCAAGCGCGCGATGCTCTGCTGACCCAATCACATCCAATGAAACATGTGGACTCTGTGCATCAAAAAGTCCAAGTGCAAATTTTGCCCGCAATATTCTCCGTACCGCATCATCGATACGAGACTCTGCAATGTCACCATTCTGTACTGCATGAAGCACATTGCCGACGAAGGTACTATAATCGAATGGCAACATGACCATATCAATACCTGCATTAATGGCGGAGACGGTTGAGTCATATTTACTCTTTGAAATTTCATACACACCATACCAATCAGATACCGCAAACCCTTTAAAACCAAGTTCTCCTTTGAGAACATTAGTTACCAAATATGAGCTTGCGGAGAGCTTGGTATCTCCCCAACTATTAAGCCCTATCATAATGCTCAATGCACCCGCATCTATGACCTTTGTAAACGGGAAAAGGTATTCTTCGCGAAGTTTTGCCTCGTCGGGATATGTTGTACCTTGGTCAATTTTAAAATCTTTATTACTCGAGCTCCCCCATTGCATGCCACCAATACCAACAAAGTGTTTTGGTGTTCCCATAACAAAAATTGATGATGTACTCGAACCAGCTTTTTCTTTTTGCAGTCCGTTGATATATGCAGTTCCTAATTTTCCAACCAATACAGGGTCATCTGAAAATGTTTCATACGTCCGACCCCATCGAATATCTCTCGGCATATCAAGTGTTGGTGAAAAACTCCAGCGTATACCGGTCGCAACCAATTCTTCTGCAGTTGCTCTCGCCACATCCTCTACAAGCTTCACGTTTCCAGTTGCACCTAATCCTATGAAATGCGGAAAAATAGTTGCATTGGCAATATTTGAATGTCCATGAATAGCGTCTACACCATAGAACAACGGAATACCAAGCCGACTTTTTTCTGAACGCATGACAAAATCGGTAACCATAGTATTCCACCCAATACCAGTATTGTCTGTTGGCTTTGCACCAAAACCACTGAGCATCGCTCCGAGACCATAACTCGTAATGTCATCGAGATTGTGTACACTATTTTTTTCAACAAGCACCATCTGTTCAATTTTTTCATTGAGTGTCATATACGACAGCAAATCCTGCACACGCACTTCTATCGGTATTTTTGTATTCTTGTAGAGTGCATTAGACGGGGGTATGGATGGCACATCCATGTGCTCAGGAATGGTATACCGTACCCACATCGAGAGAATGAGCACAAGTATCAGTACAAAACTCACCATACCAACGTAGAACAGTCGTGAATTAAAAAAAAGCATGCACTTATTATACATTGTTGTAGTCCAGTAACTGAAATTGTGTGCAGATATATCAATGTATAAGAGAATACACAAAACCCGCGCGCCGTAGGTGCGCGGGTTTTGTGTATTCTCTTACAATCAAAAATCTGTCTCTACTTCTTTATCTTCTTCACCACCTTTGAGACAGCTTTCTTTATCTTCACAGTCTTTGGCTTTCGTTCTTTCTTTGGAAGTTTTTCTCCTTCATCCTTTTCCACATGAGCAATCACTGCTTTAACCTTTGGTAGAGGGGGACTTATAAGGTCGAGAATACGATTGAGTCTTGACTCAATCGTCGCAAGCTGTCGCTTCACATCCTCAAGTCCACTATCCTGCATTCCTCGTGTTGCTCCATTCGATGCAGACTGATAGTCTCGCGGTGATTTTTGATACTCACTTCGTACAGGACGTGTATCTTTCCGAAACGTATCACGTCGTACACCACCATCTCGTGCATCATCTTTATTTTTCATATCAAAGCATGCACTACAATAGACTGGTTTGTCGGCACTTGGGCGAAACGGTACATCACAACTCTTGCGACAGGTACTACATGTTGTTTTAAATAATTCTGGTTTTCCACCGCCTGCACGAGCATTTCGTTCACCACCAAATCCTCCTCGTTTGTCATGACCACCGCCACCAAACTTTGAACGCCCGCCAAAATCTTTCTTTCCTTTTTTAAATCCACCGTCCTTAAAGTTATTCATCTGTAGATTATAACATATATTTTTTACTCTGGCAATGTTCCGTACAATTCATCCTTGTGTACTCCATAAGACCTATGTATCAATTCGTATACGCAATAGTTTTATTGAATTTAAAAACACGAGTGTGTCAGGTACAAGATGTATCGCAGCAGCTTCCACGGGTCCAATTATCCGTAGTAACACAAGTGTAATTCCAATGGCATGCACCACGCCCACCCCCACAAAGATGTTTTC
>JAHFMK010000047.1 GCA_023264435.1 Candidatus Kaiserbacteria bacterium | reverse complement strand
CATAGGAACATTAAATGTACTTGATCTCTGTGCAGGTTCTGGATGTATTGGGGTAGCAGTGCTTTCTGCAATACCACAGTCGCGGGTCGATTTTTGCGAAATCGACCCGCGACATCACCCTACCATCCAAAAAAATATTATCACTAATAATATCAATCCATCCCGTGCATCTATTTTTGGAGGAGACCTTTTTGCAGAATGTTCACAGACGTATGATTTTATACTTACCAACCCTCCCTATATAGACAAAACACGTTCTCGAACTGAAAAAAGTGTACGTGATTTTGAACCAGACATTGCTTTGTACGGTGGCGTACATGGTATGGAAATCATTGAACGCATAATTTCTCAATCATCTGCATATCTCACACAAAATGGAGTACTCGTGATTGAACATGAACCAGAACAAACCACTTTGATTCATAACTATGCAAAGCAGTGTGATTTCGTAAGCAATACGTATCCCGATCAATATGGTGTTCTCCGCTACACAGTTCTTACTCGCTCATCACACAAAGATATGTCACAATAGTGTCATAATGACTGACCCTCGTATCCTCACTGTATTCAATAATATTTTTGAACTTATTTTTTACGTACTCCTCCTCGTCTTCACTATTCATGCACTTATCGTAAGTTATCACTGGTTTACGTATGGTGATAGCAAAAAAATATCTACAACCGCACTGACACTCTATCTTATCGGTGGGATACTATTATTCTCTACCTTTGGAATTGCTCTTACGATATTATAATTATGCAAAATAAAAAACTACAACTCGACACGGATGAAATCATTCTTTTTAGAGTGCGAAAGCACTGGTTTATTATTACTGTTCAAATCTTTAGTATTGTCGTCATTGCACTTCTTCCCCTTCTTCTTTTTAGTACTCTCATACAGTTTCTACCAATCTCTGAAACATATATTTCATACACAGGATATGTGCTTGCTTCATACTCAGCGTGGCTCATTATTATATGGATAACACTTTTCAATGTATGGACAAATTACTATCTCGATGTCTGGACACTGACCAATAAAAGATTTGTTGCCGTAGACCAACACGGACTCTTTAATCGCACCACCGCAAGCTTTAGACTTGAACGAATGCAAGATATTCTCGTTACCATAAATGGCCTCCTTCCAACTTTTCTAAATTTTGGTAATCTTGAAATTGAGACTGCGGCCGAAGAAAAGAACTTTAAAATTAATGGACTTCCAAATCCAGAATCACTTAAATCTGCAATTCTCGACGCCGCCGGAAAAGCAAGCGAACCACAAAATCAAAATGCTTCTGGCGGTATGTAATACCTTGTATTCAACGCAAAATTCACATACAATCTAGCACATGGAGAAAAAACTGAGCACAGAATCATATAAAGGCACACGGGATTTTTATCCTGAAGATATGGCTATACAGCGGTATATTTTCGAAACATGGGCAAAAACTGCCGAGCTTTTTGGCTTTGAACGATACGATGCATCAATTCTTGAACCTTCAGAATTGTATAAGAGTAAGGGTGCAGAAAACGAAGAAATGGTACGCGAACAAACCTATACCTTCATAGACCGTGGAGATCGTGAAGTGACCCTTCGTCCTGAAATGACTCCCACGGTCGCTCGCATGGTCGCAGGGAAACGTCGAGACCTCAATTTTCCTGTTCGTTGGTATTCTATTCCAAACCTCTTTCGATATGAACGCCCACAACGTGGTCGCCTTCGTGAACACTGGCAACTCAATTGCGATATGTTTGGTGTTGATGATATTTCCGCTGACGTAGAAATGATTGCGCTTGCATACAACGTCCTCAAAGCCTTCGGCGCAAAGGATTCTGATTTTGAAATTAGAATCAATGATCGCTCGTGGTTAAATGGTATTTTTGGGGACTTTGGACTTAATCAAGACCAATCAAAACAAATGCTTACGCTTCTCGACCGTAAGGAGAAGATTACAAACTTTGATGAAGAAGCTGAAAAAATCTGTGGTAAACCTTTTATACTTGATCTGGAAGAACCTGAAAATGGATCAAGACTTTATGATGTCTGTAAGGGCTTACAGGAAATTGGCATCATTAAAAATCTTAAAGTGTCTGCCTCGACGGTTCGTGGATTTAACTATTACACCAGTACAGTATTTGAAATCTTTGATACCTCACCTACCAATAACCGTTCTCTTATGGGTGGTGGTCGCTACGACAACCTCACAGGGCTTTTTGGTGGTGACCCTATTTCTGGTATGGGCTTTGGTCTAGGCGATGTTACCATGCGAGATTTTCTTGAAACACACAATCTGCTCGATGGAAAAGTGTCTATCACCGCACCAACACTCATGGTACTTCCTATAGATGCATCTCAAAATATTGAAGCAGAAAAAATTGCAATGGCATTTCGAAATGCTCACATTCGTACTGCAGTTGACCTCAGTGACAAAAAGATTGGAAAGAAAATTTCACACGCAGATGAAGTAGGTACCTCATATATACTTGTCGTTGGTGCTGATGAGACAGTGTCACAAATATTCACACTCAAAACACTTGCTACAAAATCAGAAACAAAAGGAACAATTTCAGAACTCATAGCATCTCTCACATAATATGCGATACGTTGTCTTTGATCTTGAAACACAAAATACGTTTGCAGATGTGGGTAGCAATGACCCGAAGGACCTTTCAATTTCTGTTGGATGTGCGTATGATTCATTGACAGACACTTACACCACAGTCACCATTGATGAGCTTCATCTCCTTTGGCCAGTACTGGAAAAAGCAGATGTACTTGTAGGGTATAATAGCGACCATTTTGATATTCCCCTTCTCAATAAATACTACCCAGGTGACCTAACGCATATTAAAAGTATCGATATTTTGAGTGCTATCAAAATGTCACTTGGTAGAAGACTCCGTCTTGATAGCGTTGCACAAGCAACCATTGGTGCAAAAAAATCAGGTAATGGGCTTATGGCTATTACGTGGTGGCGTGAGGGTGATATTGCATCTATCAAAAAATATTGCACACAAGATGTAAAAGTGACTAAAGAAATATTTGAATATGCTCTTGAACACAAAAAAGTCTTTTTCAAAGATGGTGTTAAAAAAAGAGAAATCCTCCTCGATACATCAGACTGGGTACCGCCAGAAAATCACTCGATGACATTTTCTCTTCCGTTTTAAATAAAATCCCGTGCCTACGGCACGGGATTTTATGTTGATGTGCTACTATATACAAATATGGACATAATTTCACATGGACTGTATGGTGGCGTGAGCTTTGGAAGAAAGTCAAAGATTTCCTATTGGAAAGCATTCTTTTTTGGGATTATGCCCGATCTTTTTTCATTCGGGATACTTTTTATTTTTTCTATTTTAAGTTTTACGTCGGGTCCTGATTTCAGCGTACATCATTCAGTCTCAGCATCAATTCCATCATACGTACATTCGCTGTATAACATCACCCACAGTTTAGTTATTGCATCTATCGTGATTGGAATGTTGTGGATTTTACGGGGAAAGCTCATGATTGAGCTGTTTGCATGGCCATTACATATACTTGTTGATATTCCTACTCATTCAAGCGAATTCTTTCCGACACCATTTCTCTGGCCAGTTTCATCCTATCATTTTGATGGTGTGAATTGGGGATCATTATATATATTTCTGCCAAACATTATTCTTCTCTCAGTGCTTTATATACAATTCTATTTTAGAAAAAAGAAGATAAAGAAGTAACATGAAATCCCGTGTCTACGGCACGGGATTTCATGTTGACGTGTTATAGCGTATTTCTATCATATTTCAGTTAATCCACATCAACATATTGAGAAAACTCTTCAAGCGCTTCTGCGACAATCGCTTCGTCTGCTGAGCTGATAAGAGATGATTTAAGTTTACTAAGCACACCATATATCTCCTTGGCAGAATATCCTTTTTCCAATAATTTTTCAGCTTCACCGAGAACATGATTTTCATCCCCTCGACTGTCCTCTAATACCTTCTCAAAAATACGTGTAAATGGGTGTGCCATATCATCAACCGAAGAATGTAATAAAAAGCACGAAGCCTGCGAGCGTAATACGATACCAGATAAATGGCCATAGTGTATGCTTACGAATGAAAGTAATCATAAAGTGTATCGCTATAAGTCCCACGACAAAAGCCGTACCTGCACCAATGAGGATTGGTGCCCACGAAACTGCAACGTGTGATGAAAGAAGTTCTATTATTTTTTTACTTCCTCCGCCAAGAATAACAGGAAGTGCAAGTAAAAATGAAAATCGAGCAGCATCGGAACGGTTTAATCCAAGAATCATACCACCTGCAATAGTCGACCCTGATCGTGAAAATCCTGGAATAAGTGCAAGCGTTTGAAAAAGTCCTATTTTGAAACCTGTCTTCAAATTGATTTCTCCCGTATGAAAATTATTTTCATACACGTATTCTGCATACATAAAAAGAAATGATCCTGCAATAAGTACCAATGCTATAAGTACAGGATTTCTAAAAATACTCTCCATGTATGATTCAAGCAATATACCCAAAATAACTGCGGGGATAGTACCAATAGCAAGTGCTTTCACCATCATAAAATCCTTTTCATTCACAGGAAGTCTACCAAGTTTACGTAACACGGTTTGTATCAAAATAAATATCTCATCAAAAAAGTACACAATCACAGCAAGTGCTGTTGCAAAGTGCAGAACCGCATCAAATGCAAGTGATGCATTTCCCTCAACACCAAGAAGTGTGTGTGTGAGCACAAGGTGCCCCGTGGAGGAAACTGGTAAAAACTCAGTAATTCCTTGTACAATGCCAAGCACAATACTTGATATAATATCCATGGAAAAATTATATCATACATAGTTTTGACTATGGTATACTTTTTCCTATATAGATTTAATCAATAAACAACCTTTATATATGGAATTACCACAATCACCTATCATAAAAAAGACATCATCGCTTGGTGTACCCATTGCTATCGTTATCGCAGCACTGCTCATCGCAGGTGCAATCATCTTTGCCGGCATGCAAAAAAATGGCCTCCGTCCAACAGCAAATGGCACAAATTCACAAGGTACAGAACAAACACCAGAAGCAAATATTGCTCCCGTAACTGACAAAGACCATATCAGAGGCAATCCAAACGCTCCCATCATGATTGTGGAGTATTCTGATTTTGAATGCCCATTCTGTAAAAATTTCCATGAAACTATGAATAAAATTCTGAACGATTATGGAGCAAATGGAAAAGT
>JAHFMK010000046.1 GCA_023264435.1 Candidatus Kaiserbacteria bacterium | reverse complement strand
CTGAGATTGATTTCACACTTTCTACAGGAGACTCACTCACCATATTTACAACTCGTCCGGACACACTTTATGGAGCAACATACCTTGTTCTCGCGCCTGAGCATGACCTTGTACAAACACACAGAAACACGATAAAAAATTGGAATGATGTTGCTTCATATATTAAAGAGACGATACAAAAAGATGAAATGACTCGTACCAAATCTGAGAAAGAAAAATCAGGAGTTTTGTTAGAGGAAATTACTGCTATAAATCCTGTAAACGGTGAGACCATTCCTGTGTATGTTGCTGACTACGTACTGAAAGGATACGGCACAGGCGCAATCATGGCAGTACCCGCGCACGATGAACGAGATTTTGCGTTTGCTCAGAAATACACTCTCCCTATTACATACGTTAATAAACCACATACTTTCCCTACGCCAACATTTAACGATAATTCTGAAAAGAAAATCAGTGCATCTGAGATATTAGAATCAATAATTTTAAATAAATCAGAGCCACTTACTGACAGTGACTGCATACTCATTAATTCAGGTGAATATAATGGGTTCTCTTCAGAAGAAGCAAAGATAGCTATTACCAAAAAAGTTGGTGGTCGACTCACCAATACCTATCGTCTGCGAGACTGGTCTATTGGACGTCAGCGATACTGGGGTGTACCTATCCCTATTGTGTACGACCCTGATGGAAAGCCGTGCCCAATCCCAAAAGAACATCTACCGTGGCATCTCCCCACTGATGTTGATTTTACTCCCACTGGCGAACCACCGCTTGCAAAAAGTATAGAGTTAAAAACACGTGTCACTCGCATTTTTGGAGAAGGGTGGACACCAGAATATGAAACGATGGATACGTTTGTGGATTCTTCATGGTATTACCTTCGTTATCTTGATACCAAAAATACTGAGTCTCTCTCATCACTTGAAAAGCAAAAGGAATGGATGCCAATTGATGTTTACTTTGGTGGTTCAGAACACACCACAATGCATGTACTTTATTCACGTTTCTGGCATAAGGCACTCTACGACCTTGGACTTGTTGCAGACAAAGAACCCTATACCAAACGCATCAATCGTGGATTAGTGCTTGGCACTGATGGAAACAAAATGAGTAAGTCGAGAGGAAATGTACTTGACCCAGATGAACAAGTAAAGCTTCTTGGTGCTGATACGATTAAAATGTTTCTTGCATTTATGGGGCCGTATGGTGAACCATCAAACTATCCATGGAACTTTGGTGGGGTAGTGGGGCTCAGACGTTTCCTTGAAAGGGTGTACGGGCTCGATGAACATATACATAATGAAGAACACATTGAAGTTACCAAATTACTTCATAAAACAATAGTGAAGGTAACTGATGATATTGCACTATACAAATTTAATACGGCCATCAGTGCTCTGATGGTGTTTATAAACCTTGCCGAAAAAGAAGGAATTTCAAATAATTCTTACAAGATATTCCTACAGCTTGTGGCACCATTTGCACCACATATCACAGATGAATTGTGGGCAAAAATTGGAGAAACTCACTCAATACATACAACAGCGTGGCCGAATGCAGATGTATCAATACATAACGATACAATCACCAAAATCAGTATACAGATAAATGGAAAAATGCGTGGTGTTATTGAAGTGCCATTAGATTCAAATCAAGATATGGTATTAGAAATACTAAAAAACAACAATCTTTTTGCAGAGAAAATTGTGGGGGAAATTACTCGTATTATTTTCGTTCCAAACCGTATCATAAATCTGGTGATTTCAGGCACATAATTGTATCCAACCTCCTTGACTCATCTGTAATATCGTGATACAAATAAGTGTCATTTTGGAGGACAATTCAATATATACATTACATATGATTACCTTTAAGCCGAAACAAATTACTAAAAAACTACTTTCTGTGCTTCCTGATCGTGCCCGCGATGTGCTCGAAAAACGTTATGGACTTGATGCTACGTCACAAACATATACGCTTGAAAGTATTGGTAAAATATACGGAATTACACGTGAACGAGTACGACAAATTGAGAATTACGGCATACAAACAATTCAAAAATCTGATGTATACAAAGAATTTGAAACTACATTTGAAGAATTAAAAACATCTATCCATGATCTCGGTGGTGTCATCAGTGAACAAGAATTATTTAATACACTCACGAAAGATCAAACACTTAGAAATCATTTATATTTTATCCTCGTTGTCGGTGAACCGTTTAAACGTATTAAGGAAGATAATGTTTTCAATTATCGATGGTGTCTCGAACAAAAACTTTCTCGCACTGTTGAATCAGCACTACAAAATATTTTTAACGGACTCGATGAAGATGATCTTATCTCAGAGGATGAAATCATCGCTCGTTTAAAAAATGAGCTTGGTGATATAGAAGAAAAATATCGTGATGAAAAAGTACTTCGTCGGTGGCTCACTATTTCAAAACAAATCGACAAAAATCCACTCGGAGAATGGGGTCACGCATCAAGCCCAAATGTACATGCAAAGGGAATTCGAGACTACGCATATCTCACCGTAAAACGACATGGTTCACCTATGCATTTTAAAGAAGTTTCAGAAGCAATCAGAACACTCTTTGAAAAAAAAGCACATACCGCAACAACTCACAACGAACTCATTAAAGATAAACGTTTTGTGCTGGTTGGTCGTGGTTTGTATGCACTTACTGAATGGGGGTATTCTGCTGGTGTGGTAAAAGATGTGCTTCGTGATATTCTTATCACTCATGGCCCTCTGACACGAGAAGAAATAATTGATAAAGTTCGAAAAGAACGATACGTAAAGGACAATACTATTATCGTAAACCTGCAAGACACAACACTCTTCAAACGTTTGCAAGACGGGAATTATATACTCGCAGAATAATTTCTACAAAACCCACAGGAAAACAAAGTTTTCCTGTGGGTTTTGTTATATACTACTAATGTATATGCATGGCATCATTGAATTTATAGAAGGTTTTGGTATCGATACAAAATATTTTTTTGCAGCATTTGGTATTATTCTTGCATTCATTATATTCATATATATTACGCCCTCCTCAAACACTGTATTTGGATACGTAATTAGCACAGCACCGCTTTGGTTACCTTTTACCATGTTTTTGCTATTTTATGAAGCATGGCTTGATTATGTACACGCTAAATTTAGACGAAAGCAAGGAAGAGTTACACTTGAAATAAAACTCCCGCAAGAAATTTTTAAGTCACCAGAGGCAATGGAGCGAGTACTCGTTCAGATGCATCAAACAAACTCAGCAGACAATTATGTACAAACATACATTGATGGTAAGCACCCGCCTGTATATAGTCTAGAACTTGTTTCACGCGGAGGAGATGTCCGTTTCTATATCAATACACCACGAGCTAAATTTAAAAATATTATTGAAACACAATTATATGCAAACTATCCCGGGATAGAGATCCATGAACTCGATATTGATTACACTGCAGAAATTCCTTGGGATACAAACACATATTCTTACATGGCATTTCATTATGGACTAAAAAAAGCTGATGCCTATCCCATAAAAACGTATATCGAATTTGGACTTGATAAAATGCCAAAAGAAGAAGAAAAAGTCGATCCGATTGCTACCATGATTGAACTCCTCGGTAGCATAGGTCCAGATGAAAATATCTGGATTCAAATTCTTATAGAAGCAAATCGTGCAGTATCATTCAAGGATGGCTCTCTTTCTAAACATACCGATTGGAAGGATCCTGCTAAAATGGAAATTAAAAAAATCATTGAAAGTGCTGTTAAACGTGCAGGTGCAGAAACTACTGGTAACGTGATGCAACTCCTCACAGATACTGAAAAGGACACAATAAAAGCCATAGAACGAAGTCTTGGAAAAAATGCTTTTAATACCGCAATCCGTGGTATGTATCTTGGTAAAAAAGAAAAATATCTTCCAGGTGAACGAATTGGTGCCATGAATACAAGCTGGAAGAGTTACGATGATTTGAACAGAAATGCAATTGGTCCACGGTGGCGTACAGATTTTGACTGGCCATGGTGGCAAGACCCAAAAGGAAAGAGAGTAGTGCACTATAAAAAAGAAGAATTAGATTATTACAAACGTAGGAAATATGAACATAGAAGTGAATCTGATACACCAAAAGTTATGACAACTGAGGAACTTGCAACAATATTTCATTTTCCTGGTAAAGTAGTCACGACCCCAACACTTGCTCGGATACCATCAAAACGATCTGAAGCTCCTTCAAATCTTCCCATTTAGTCGTCCTATGCTTACTCTTCCAGAAACGGATATAACTCCTCCATATATTGATCGTATGCGAAAATTAATTCGTATACTTATAACTCTACTTTTTATTGGAATAATTTTTGCTTCATTAATAGTCTATTTTGCAAATAAACCTCCTTCACATTTTCCTCAACTTACACCAGTGGTAATATCTGACGGCATTTCACCTCGTCAAATCAGCGAACAGTTACAGGACGCTCAGATTATTCATTCATCGCTTTTGCTCAGGGTCATATTACATTTTTTCTATCCACATTCATACATACTTGCAGGCACATATCAATTTACTGATTCAATTTCCACGTTTATGGTTGCACAGGCACTGACTCAAGGTACATACATGTCACCCACATATAAAATTACTTTTCCAGAAGGATTTTCTGTGCGTGATTTTGAAACATATTTACCAGAAAAATTTAGGGCATCAAATACTCAGATTTCTTTACAATCATATGAAGGAAAACTTTTTCCAGACACCTATTTTATTACTGATGGAATGAGTGCAGATGATATTCTAAAACTCCTTTCAAATACTATGAACGCAAAACTTCTTCCTCTTTTATCACGCATAGATGAAAAAGGAATGACACAAAATGATGTACTTATCCTTGCCTCTATTCTTGAACGTGAAGCAAAAGATGAAATTTCAATGAAACATATTTCAGGCATTCTACAAAATAGACTTGCTATTGATATGCCGTTACAAACTGATGCCACTCTCGACTACATTCTCAATAAAACGAGTAATGAATTGACGTTAGACGATCTTGCATTTGACTCACCATATAATACGTATCTTCACACAGGGCTACCTCCAACTCCGATTTCTAATCCTGGTCTCGTTGCAATTAATGCAGTACTGTATCCAATACAAACAGATGACCTGTATTATCTTACAGGCACTGACGGTAATTTTTATTATGCAAAAACATTTGAAGAACATAAACGTAACAAGAAAAAATATTTGCCATAAATTATATTGAAAAGTTG
>JAHFMK010000045.1 GCA_023264435.1 Candidatus Kaiserbacteria bacterium | reverse complement strand
GGAGTGGTCTCAAAGACCGCTGTACTTCCTTAAAAAAAACCGCCCTATGAAGCGTACTTCATATAGTATACAAAATTATGCATTTTGCATACCCTGTTTGAGCTACAAAAATGTGTATAACAGAAATGAGCTAGAGCACATGCTCGGCTATCATCACGTTATTTTCTATCGCATTGCACTACATCTATGGTAAGTCCGTAGATGTAGTGCATGCGATACTGCACATTGTGTGAAAAAAAACAGTGACAGAAGCATACGTTTGAATGACATCAAAGTCAACCAAAAAAACCTCCTCTGTCTACGTTAGATGACGTGTGTATATTCCCATTCTTACACGTATTATCAGCAGTGACATAGGACAATGTTTTGTAGTACATAGTCAAATTAAGGAAAATGAGCTTGGTGGTTGTCTGTCCGTAATCACCATTAGGGGCTGGCTTTTATTTATAAACAGTATGCATTGCATGTCTTTTTATTGCATTTGCATACACTATACAAGCTTGTATTTACTCCATCTTCTTTCACCTTCACGGACTACAATATTGTCCTTTATCATACTCATCAACTCACGCTGTATTGTCTTTTCACTGCAGTCTTTGATGATACCCATTATGTCCTTTATTGTGGCATCCGTGTTGTCTCTGAGGAAGTCAATGATTTGTTCACGCCTACTTCGTATCTTCACATCGGTCACTCCCCCTTCTGCTGACACAAAGGTAAGTGCTTTTGCGCGAGGAGTCTTGGGTGCAGAAGTGTATTCCACACGCATATCATGCTCGGCAAGGGGATTATGCGTATCATGTTCAAGATACTTTCGCATAGCACGATAGACAGAATCAATCTCATGGAGAAAGACCGCGAGTATCTCGGTATTGATGTACCGCACCGCGTGTGCTATACGGAGTTTTGATTCGAGGGCAATGAGCGCAAATTTGAGATCAGTGACTTTCTCCTCTCTGGTAGAATCGGTACTGCGAAGTGTCTCTAAGGCACGATGAAGGACTTGTTGTGCTGATGCTTCTAAGTCAGATACGACCACATCTCTTTGGGACAAGTTAGTATCTATACGAAGTGTGTAAAAGACAGCACAGCATATTTTCTCTGTCTTTTTGAAAATATACTTGAAGTAATTTACATCTTCAATAGTTCTTTTTATCTCAATAGTCTTTGATGATGTCTCTTTGATTTCCATATCGTCACGCTGTCTGACTTTTATATGTCGGACATTTGTATGTACACTATACGCCATTTTTTTGTCTTTGAACAGAGATTGTCTTTTTAGAAAACATCTTTGACTGTTTGTATATCCACACAAAATATAGCGTCCTCTGTGCTATTATGCATGAGTATTATACGTATATAACTATGGCAAAAGCATCACCGAAGCGACGACCACCCGTTAAAAATCATATTGAGAAGCAATCATTTTTTGGTGACCTTTCTCCGCATACAAAGCAAGCAATTACGGCAATATTTTTTGTTGTGCTTGCCGTCTTTTTTCTTTTCTCATCATTGGGCTATGCGGGAATAGTTGGCGATGTAACACATTCTGCACTTGCCTATCTTTTTGGCTATGGCTCTGTGCTTGCACCACTCGTCTGCATACTCTATGTATATGTGTTTCTCAAACCCCGCGAAGACAACCATGTGAGTGGCTCAAAAATTATTGGTGTTCTTCTTTTCTTTCTTGCGTCCTTGGGACTTCTTGATATGAGTGTGGAAAATGGTGGTGGTATTTTTGGCTATTTGCTCCACTATCCACTCAGTGCACTCTTTGGTACCATCGTGGCAAGTGTAATGCTTTTTGCAATTCTCTTTACCGGAATATTTCTTACCTTCAATACCAACTTTATCCACTTGTTTACCAAACGACATGCTGAGGACGAGGATGATGAAGACAATCTACCTGACGCGGTCATGAGTGTTCCTACTGAACCAGACGATGCCGATACTACATCAGAGAACGATGGAGAGACTGCTCCCCGAAAGAAAAAACTTTCTGAAAAAATATTGGGGCCTGCAAAAAGTTTGGATTTTGTGGTTTCAAGCTTTAAAGGTACATACGCACCTCCTCCTCTTTCACTTTTGAGCAAGGATAAGGGTGTACCCGATGTGGGCGATGTGAAGGCAAACTCCATCACCATTAAGCGAACACTCAAAAAGTTTAATATTGAAGTAGAGATGGACGCAGTCACTATTGGTTCATCTATTACTCGCTATGCTATTAAGCCTGCGGAAGGAGTGAAACTCGAAAAGATTGTAGGTCTTCAAACCAACCTTGAGTACGCACTCGCAGCGAGCCCTATTCGTATTGAAGCACCTATCCCTGGGAAGTCACTCGTCGGTATTGAGGTGCCCAATAAACAAAAACAGACCATTGGGCTCGCCTCCCTCTTTTCCTCTCCTGAGTATACTGATTCTCCAAAGCCACTCCTCGTTGCTCTCGGCAAGGGGATTACGGGCGAAGCGATGTTTGCCGATGTGGCACGTATGCCTCATGGACTCATTGCAGGTACCACAGGCTCTGGTAAATCGGTTGCAATTCACAATCTCATCATTTCACTTCTCTTCCGTAATTCACCCGACCAACTTCGCTTTATCATGGTAGACCCAAAGCGAGTGGAGCTCACCCTCTACAATGGTATTCCACATCTCCTCTCTCCTGTTATTACTGATGCAAAGCTCGTCCTTCGTGCACTCAAATGGGCAATCACTGAGATGGAACGGCGATTGGACATTCTCCAAAACGCAAAGGTGCAAAACATCAGTACTTATCATGAAAACGTGTATCATCCTGCAAAAGCAAAATTTGAAAAAAATAACTCACCTGAGGAAGAACGTGACGAACTCCCTGAACCGCTTCCCTACATCGTCATTATTGTAGATGAGCTTGCCGACCTTATGCACAGCTATCCTAAGGAACTTGAAGCAAGTATTGTGCGTCTCGCACAGATGAGTCGTGCGGTTGGTATTCACCTTATCCTTTCCACACAACGTCCTTCGGTCAATGTGATTACGGGGACTATTAAGGCAAATATCCCAACACGTATTGCACTCAATGTTGCCTCACAAATAGACTCACGGACCATTCTCGACCAAGGTGGAGCAGAAAAGCTCCTCGGCAAAGGTGACTTGCTTTTCCTCTCAAACGAAAGTCCAAAGCCGATGCGATTACAATCTGCCTTTGTGAGCAATGATGAAGTGACACGCGTGGTGAATTATCTTAAAAACCAAGAGTCCGCACAAACACTCGATACCATTGACCTTACGCCGAACGGTGACAAGGCGGATGGTTCAGTATTTTCTTCCATGGTAGATGATGATGAAGAAGATGATTTGTATGATGACGCACGTATCGCGGTATTGGAAGCGGGCAAGGCATCCACCTCATATCTCCAACGCAAGCTTCGTATCGGATACGGACGTGCAGCGCGCCTCGTTGACCTTCTTGAAAAAAACGGTGTCATTGGACCCGCAGATGGCTCACGTGCACGCGGAGTACTTGAAGGTCGCCGTACCGATGATGGTGTGAGTGAGGAAGTCTAAGGTATGTCTGAGTTTAGAAATGGAGGAATAACACTGCGAAGTGTGCTTATTATTTTGGGTATTAGCACATTAAGTATACTCATGGTGATGTATGTTCTCTTTCAAGCACGCAATATTATTTCTGGACCAGAAATAATATTGACAGACTCATACACTCCCATACAACACGAAAAAATCATCACCATCACGGGAATAACAAAAAATATTGTGAAACTTACCCTCAATGGTAAGGAAATTCATACTGATGAGCATGGGGCATTTACGCAAATGCTTGTACTTGCTCGGGGGTACTCTATCATGAGCCTTACCGCAAAAGACCGTTTTGGACGTATGACAGAGGTGCGGAGGGAGTATGTGTATGTGTCCCCGTCCGCACCGTAGGTGCGAACGGGATGCGGTATAATAAACACTATATTTTAGTAGTGTAAACTTTCTCCCTCGGACGGTCCGAGGGAGAATACTAAACACTATATTTTATTTTAATAGTATAAAATAGTATATACATGGCAGTTAAAAAGAAAGCGACAGTAGCAAAAAAAGTGCTTGGTGAAAAAGAAAGTGATGGACGAACAGGTATTGATAGTATTTCAGAAACGCTTCGCAGTATTAAAACAAAGTTTGGTGAGGAAGCAATCATGACTCTCGGTAATACCCGTAAAGTTGACGTGGACGCTATCTCTACGGGGTCTATTGGACTCGATGAAGCACTCGGTATTGGTGGTTATCCTCGCGGACGTATTATTGAAATCTATGGACCAGAATCTTCGGGAAAAACCACCCTTTCACTCCACGCAATCGCCGAAGCACAGAAGCTCGGTGGTATCTGTGCATTTATTGATGCAGAGCATGCGATGGATCCACAATACGCAAGTAACCTTGGTGTGAAGCTTGACGAGCTCCTTATCTCACAGCCAGACAATGGTGAGCAAGCACTTGAAATTGTGGAATCGCTCGTGCGTTCAGGAAAAATTGATGTGATAGTGATTGACTCTGTGGCAGCACTCACCCCTCGTGATGAAATTGAGGGAGAGATGGGAGCACATCACGTAGGCAAACAGGCACGGCTTATGAGTCAAGCACTTCGTAAACTCACGTCTATCGTTGCAAAATCAAAGACCGTCATTATTTTCATCAATCAAATTCGTATGCAGATTGGTGTGATGTTTGGTAATCCTGAAACAACTCCTGGTGGAAAAGCATTGAAATTTTATACCTCGGTGCGTTTAGACATTCGCCGTATTGCACAAATTAAAAAAGGTGAGGAAGTGGTGGGTGGACGACATCGTGTAAAAGTCGTGAAGAACAAAGTGGCAGCACCGTTTAAAGCAACGGAGTTTGACCTTATCTACAATGAAGGTATTAGCCGTGAGGGTGAACTTCTTGCACTCGGTGAAAAATACGGATTTGTGAAAAAATCAGGAGCTTCCTATACATACCTCCCTCCTGGTGGAGATGCAAGTGCAGAGGTAAAGCTGGGGCGTGGCTATGATGCAGCACGCACCACTATACGTACTGACAAGAAACTTCTTGGAGAAATTGAGAAGCTTGTGCGAAAGGCACTTAAAGAAGAGGGTATCCCTTCAGGTGGTGAGTAGTGTGGTGAGATGAGAGAGTTAATAATACCCCGCACGCCGTAGGCGTGCGGGGTATTATTAATTTTAGGTCGTATGATGTAATTGATATTTTATCCTCTGTGGAGGCCTGATACTGATACGAAGTGAGAAAAGTGAAAATATAAAGAGTCCTATGAGA
>JAHFMK010000044.1 GCA_023264435.1 Candidatus Kaiserbacteria bacterium | reverse complement strand
CATTTCAACAGATGTCACCCAACATGATGAAGCTATTTCAAATGATACAACACCAAAAACCCCTGATTCTATTTTAGTGAGTAGTTCTACTGTTACAGAAGAATCATTAGCATTAGATACTGCAACGAATACTGAAATTACACCATCCTCTCATGAGACCACTGTACATCATGAGAATATGGAGAGCACTGGAGTGTCACCCTCATCTAGTATTACGCAATCTGAGATTCAAAATGAAGATATAACTTCAATCAATGCAAGCATATCCCAATCTGAAAATTTAAATCACAAAGATACACAGAATATATCGACCGCGACCACTACCATCTCAACATCGACAGTCACACAAGGAAATTATATTAGTGAAGTTACGAATGATGAAAATAGGTTTTCATTTTCAAAAAGTGAATGTACACTCGTTGGCGATGAAATTTTTTATTGTGCAAAACAAAGCACCAGACAGACATCCGAGTCAACAAACGATAGAGTTTTTGCGGAAGCAGATGCACAGGGTGATAAAGAGATATACATTGAAAAGGATGGAAGACGTACACAAATAACAGACAATACCTATGATGATGATGCGCCATCATATGACGAAGTTTCAAACTCAATTGTATGGCATCGTCTGATTGATGGGCGATATCAGATTATTTCATATAATGTAGATGATAAAAAAGAGACTCAAATTACCTCTGATAGATTTAATAATATGTATCCTAATAGATATGGAAATGTGACTGTATGGCAAGGATGGGTTGGTAACGATTGGGAAATATTTATGCTTAATGGTGATACGGTAAAAATGATTACTGATAATACCATTCACGATGTGTCACCACGCATAAATAGTGACCATATCATCTGGCAATCATTTGTAAATGATGTCTGGGTTATGCAAGTGTATGATATTCGAACAGGTAAAATAAAAACTGCTGAAGGCGCACAAGGGAGCTCTATTCAGAATCCTCGTTTTGTACTTGTCTACGATACAAAGGATAGTGTTGGTGATGTGGAAACACATGGATTTGATTTGGAAAATGGTGAAACAATACATCTTGGATCAACTCCTGCGCCTGTTCCTGAAAAGCTTCCTGATCCAGAACAAACTGGTGAAAAAAGAGCATTAGTAACTTCTACAACACAAGTTAAATCAAAAATCTCAGGTGGTGATGATGTGCCTGATGATGATAATGACACCACATCGACAAGTACCGTTGATATTGTCGTTCCTGCATTTACTGAGACCGTAGCATCAACAACTGAATATACGGCAACAGAGACATTTGATAATGCCAGTACTACCAATGAAGTATTTATTTCAAATAATGCAAGTGTAGTGTCAAATAATGCATCTTCAACAAGTCATATCAATGATGTTATTGTTACGCCATATACTGAACCAATCAATGTTACAGAATAATTTGATTTACGTACATAAAATATAAAATTTGATACACAAAGTGTCATTGCTTTTATAATACAAAAACGCGATAATTAAACGGAAATGCAAGGAGGATTATGTCGAAAACTTGAGAAGTGCAAGAGGTTTGTTTCAGTGTGTCTACTGGTCATATTAGTTTTTTCGAGTTTTGGTAATGCACTCATTAAAAAAATAATTCCCATCGCTGAGGCTGCGCAAGTCACCATTGATGCAACAGCAGATACAACCGCAACTTCTCATATTCAATCTGGTTCACAAACAGTTTTTATTAATGATCAAACGGGGTACAAATTTTATCGTGATAGTAGTTTAAATTGTGTGTACAGCAAAACAACCAATGGTGGTAGTTCGTGGGGTACTGCAGTATCAGTTGATGCACAAACAGATTGTATTGGTATTCAGGTTTGGTACGATAAGTGGACTCCTGGTGATACAGGAAACTATATCCATATTGCAACGTTTGATACGAGTGTAGATGATATTTTTTATAATCGACTTGATACAACGAGTGATACTCTTCTTATGGGTACAGGTCCAGTAGATGTAAGTACCAATAGTGGTAATAGTGTCGCAACTTTTGCTACAGGTGCAAATAGTGTTTCAATTACAAAAGGAACTGACGGAACAATATATACCGCTATCGCTGATACTTCAGATTCATATGTCGTTGAGTGTTCTGCGAATTGTAATCTTGCGACGGGGTGGACAGAAACGGGTACCAATCCCATGGATCTTGCGAACGACTATAATATTCTTGTGCCACTTGCAGGAGGTGGTATTATGATTATTGATCGTGATATTTCTCTTGAAGATATCCGTACAAAAATATGGAATAACACGACGTGGTCTGCATCATGGACTTTTATAGATAGTAATGCAACTGATAACACTACCTACGATGTGGGCATGGCTGCAACAGTAAGCTCCTCAACACCGGGAGTCGTCTACCTTGCGTATCTTGCAAATAATGCCACCTTAGGAACTGACGACCAAGTACGTGGTGCTCGATACAATGGAACATCGTGGGCAACAACCACTGATATCATCAATGGTACCGCAAGAGGACTCACCAATGTCGCTATTGGTATAGATTCTGCAAATGATGATGTGTATGTAGGATATACTGGTCGTACTACTGCAGGTACAGCAAGTACAGGAAATGTATATTGGAAGTCTGCAACAAGCTCAATGATGAATTGGAGTAGTGAAGAAGGACCGCTCAATACAAGCGCAAGTGATTTTTATGGTCTTGATATAAATATTGCAAGTGACCAAAGAATATATGCAACATGGTTTGATAACGCAGTTGCTGATATTTATGGTGATACTATTGCAGATGTTTTTCCAGGGATACATGCATCATCCACTGGTACTCAAACTGCAACTATAAATGCGAGTACTACTGGTGCCTATATTGGAAAATTTTTACTCTACAATACCTATAAACCACTTAATGTCACAGGTCTTACCATTTCAGAGAGTGGCACGATTGATGGGTCTGCCGATATTGCAAATGTGAAATTGTACTATGAGACGGATACAAGTGCACCATATAACTGTGCCAGTGAATCATATGCAGGTACTGAAAGTCAGTTTGGTTCTACTGATTCTAATGGATTTTCGGGTGCAGATGGAGTATCTTCATTTACAGGTACAACGGTAAATGTAAGTACCACCACTGCATTGTGTGTGTATGTAGTTATGGATGTACTTGATTCTGCATCAAGTACCGCCAATATTGATATTTCAATTGCAAACCCTGTCACTGACGTGACAGTAACAGGAAGTACGGCTGGACCAGCTACTGTACAAAATATCACAGGCCTTACACAGGTATTGAATGACGCAGCAACACTAACCCATTATCATTGGCGTAATGATGATGGTACCGAGACAACAGCAACCTCAAAAACCGGCGGAAGTGAAGATACTACACTTCTTGCACTCCAACCCGCTTCACCGGTAAGAATTCGTGTTGGTATTTCAAATGGTGGAAGTAGTTCTACTCCAGCACTTTCATATCGCCTAGAGTATGCTCAAACAAGTGGAACATGTTCTTCGGCGACAGGATGGACTGATGTTGGTGCTGCAAATGGAGATTTTGACATGTATAACTCAGCTAATCTCACTGATGGAAATAATACCACTAATATTGCAGTGTCATCAGGTGGAGTTACTGATGGTAATACGACATTTCTTACTGCAAATAGTGGTGTAAAAGATACCTCATCTGAGACGAGTGCATTTGTGCTTTCAACAACACAGCATACTGATATCGAATACTCAATTGTTGCATCGACGACTGCAACAGAAGGGAATACCTACTGCTTTCGAGTGACTAATCAAGGTGTACCGCTTCCAAAATATACTATATATCCTCGTGTAAATATGGCAGCTGATGTAGCGGTCACTGTAGCAACAACTTCACAGACAGCCAATACCAATATTCCTGCAACCAACTTTTATGTCGGAAGTGCTTTTGTTATAACTAATAACACAACTGCTCATACAGTGACAAACATTACTATTGCAGAAAATGGAACAATAGATGGACAGACTGGTCTAAAAAATGTAAAGCTTTTTTATGATTTGGATACCACTGCACCATATGATTGTGGAAGTGAATCATACAGTGGGATTGAGTCTCAATTTGGGTCAACAGACACAGACGGATTTTCAAGTGCAAATGGTACCTCTACATTTTCAGGTTCGGTAGGAATTTCAACAACCAGTACTATGTGTCTTTATACGGTTGTTGATACTACTGCTACTGCTCAAAATGGACAAACAATTGATATTGTAATGGATAATCCGTCAGCCAATCTTGTTGTTTCAGGTGGCGGGTCTGTAAGCCCAACAGTGACCCGAAACATGAATGGTGTAACAACGCTGGTGGGTGCAGTGCTGACACAAAATCATTTTCAGTGGAGAAATGATAATGGTTCTGAAATAACTGCAACCTCTCTCAGTGGCGGTTCAGAAGATAGTCCAATATCAAATGTTGGACAAACTACCCCCGTTCGTCTTCGTGTGCAAATTTCAAACAATGGTACGGTTACTTCACTAAGTCATGCTTTTCGTCTTGAGTATGGCACAAAAATTACCTCATGTACTGATGTCACAAATTGGACAAATGTGAGTGATACGGGGGGTGCATGGGATATGTTTAATTCCATAAATCTTACAGATGGAAATGATACCACCAATATTGCAGTGTCATCTGGTGGAGTTACTGATGGGAATACGACATTTCTTACCCCCAACAGTGCCGTAAAAGATACTTCATCAATCATTGCAACTACCTCGCTTACCTCCACTCAATTTCTTGAAGCAGAATTTTCAATTAAACAAACAGTAGATGCGGGATTTGATACACCCTATTGCTTTAGACTTGCTGGAAGCGGAGTCGCACTTGATTCTTATTCTGTATATCCCGAAGCCCGAACATCACCTCAGCGTGATTTTAAGATACAGCGTGGCACAGTAACAATTACCGGTACGTCAACTACTCTTACTGCTGGACTAGATTATACAGCCCCAAGTGCATCAACAAGTGCATTTATTCGTATCACCAATTCACACTCAACTGGTGCAGGAACGAGTGGAGGCGGTGGTCCTACTCAAAACTCAAATGATGTCACTGCATATATTCTCAACCCGGACAATATTTTGAATTCTGTTACTATTGCTCGAATTGGCACTGCTGGTGATACACATGTTTCATGGGAAATTGTTGAGTTTATAGGAACACCAGGTTCTGATAATGAAATGATTGTTCGAAGCCAAACAAGTTTGACGTATGGTGCATCTGCACTTACGGCAACTGGTTCCATACCAAGCACTATTATTGACGATACTGATGTGGTTGTTTTTATTACTGGTCAAGGACATCC
>JAHFMK010000043.1 GCA_023264435.1 Candidatus Kaiserbacteria bacterium | reverse complement strand
AAAGACCACTTTTGAGCAAGGTCGCGAAGAGTTGTGTGACTAATGCCCGTTGATAATTTTTGAGTAACTCTCCCATAAATGGCATCGTAATATATATCGTATGAAAAAATCTTCGTACAGGATGAAATGTATTGAGATACGCAATACCTGTAAAGGTACCGAGAATACCGAGCACTCCAAAGACCCAATAATACTGAATCATGTGGGAAAGTGCGAGAAGTATTCTTGTAATCAACGGCAGTTTGACATTGAGACTCGTAAACAAAGGAATAAGTTTTGGTAAAATAAACACCGCAAGACTCCCCCCAAGGAGTATTGCAGCACCAAAGACCAGCTTTGGATACATGGTTGCCGTGGATATTTCACGCTTTAAATCAGCACTTCTATTCAACCAGTCTGCAAGGAATTGTAAATTCCCTTGAAGAGTTCCGCTCTCCTCTCCCGCTTTAATCAAGCTTATAAAAATTCCACCAAATGCTTGTGTCTCTTTTCCAAAAGCTTGTGAAAGCGACGTACCATTCTCGATATCTTTTCGCACTCGGTTGATGACCTCAGTCATGGCGGGAGTATTGCTTTGTTCCGCAAGCTCAGCGAGTGCTTCATTAATAGCAATCCCACTCTTTAGCATAATAGCAAGATTCTTAGTAAAATTTACTTGTTCTTGTGATGAAATGCGGTGAAATATATTCATACAATTCTATGCACCTACTACCTTAATGACCTCATTAAGTGTTGTCGTTCCATTTAATGCTTTTAACACACCATCGTACAAAAGTGGTAACATGCCTGATTCAAGAGCCTGTTTCATAATGACATCAGCAGATGCTTTTTTTGTTATCAACACACGTATTTTTTCATCTACTTCAAGTACTTCAAAAATACCAACTCTCCCGCTATATCCTGTATGTTGACATACCGTACACCCCTTTCCTCGATACAATCGTATTTGTGCTATATCCTTCCCTTTTTGTATGGTCTCTATATACTCCATAATTTTAGTATTCTGTAGAAACATTTCCAATTCAGTAGATGACGGGACGTAACTCTCTTTACACTGCACACATATCTTTCGCACAAGGCGAAGAGCAATAATAATATTCACAGAAGAGGCAATGAGAAATGGCTCTACATTCATTTCGAGCAAACGTGGAAAAGTAGTTGCAGCATCATTTGTGTGGAGCGTTGAGATAACAAGGTGTCCTGTGAGCGCTGAATTGATTGCAATATCAGCAGTCTCCGCATCACGTATTTCTCCAACCATAATGACATCAGGGTCTTGACGAACAATAGAGCGTAGTCCATTTGCAAATGTAAGATTTTTCTTTTGGTTTACCTGTATTTGTTGTATCCCAACCATGTCATATTCGACAGGGTCCTCTATCGTCATGATATTTATTTCTGGATCGTTGAGTTTCTCCAAAATTGTATAGAGAACAGTTGTCTTTCCTGAGCCAGTTGGACCAACGGCAATAATCATTCCATGTGGTCTTTGTACAGATAAAAGTATCTTATGGTAATCTGCTTCATTGAGCCCTAGATTTTCAAGAAAAAATTTGTGTGTATGAGAATCAAGTAGTCGCAACACAATATTCTCACCATCGGTGACGGGAATAATAGAGACACGTACATCAAACGTATTTTTTTGAGAATGATGATATTCAAATCGCCCATCTTGAGCTGCGGAATGCTCGTCTGTTTGCAGATGAGACATAATTTTGATGCGGAAAACAATTTTTTCGTGGAGTGACTTAGGATATCGCACAGCCTCGTGAAGAATGCCATCAATACGAAAACGGATAAGTACCTCATTTTCAAGTGGCTCTATATGTATATCAGAGGCATGATTATCATTGGCATATTCTAAAAAAAGATTAACAAGCCGAACAATATCCCCTTCCTCTTGCTCTGTATCACAGACTTTTACGAGTGCATTAATGTTATTCCGTAAATCACCTTTATAGTGTTTGAGAGCATTCTCAATCCCACGCGTAGTCGCATACTGTACCGTAATGTGCTTCCCTGTCTTTTTTTCTAATAGTCTAAAAAATTCATAATTGTCAATATATTCCGTTGCAAGACTTAATGTATCATCAGACACAGCGAAGATAATTGCTCGTTGTGCATGAGCCACTGCTTCTGGAAAATATGTTAGAAATTTATCCTGTATTTCTACATCTTGTAAATCAACAAAATGATGGTCAAAAAAATCAGCAATTGTTTTACCAAGGTCAATATCGGTAATCAAACCTTCTTCTATTAACTCTTCTGAAAATGAAATACTTTTCCGTTGTGCTTCTTCTGTTGCGTGAACAAATTGATCTTCAGTTATATGTCCTGCAGGGACAAGCATTTCTTTAAAATTTTCTAATGTTATTTCCATACAATCGAGATTGTATATAGTATACAATATACTTATCAACTCTATACACGTTCCCTATCCATGCACAGTGTATAGCAACGACATATGTTCAGCGTCATTAATCAAATAAAATTATCATTTTGTACATACATATCGTTACCTAAGCCCGCGTGCCAGTGGCACGCTTCACCAATCTCAACTCATTTACTTCACATGCACTCTACAAAAATAGATACTTAATATATTAGAATGAACCGCGAGGTAGTTGCAAACCCACTACTCACGCTGACATGGCTGTGATACTGTGTATTTATTGTATGACAACACACACTGACATAACCACACATCTCATCGAAAACGCAACACGGAATATATACGATATTGTCACCATCGCACTTACACATACTGCACAGCATCAAGCTCTGGTTATCTATGATAATGAAGACGAACTCACTCGCATCATCACACAGGCATACCGAAACGTACTTCCCAATGCAACGTTTATTGATTTTCATACCTGTACACATGAAGAAATTATTGCCATGTTTGACGCACTCAATCCACGTGACCTTGTGGTACTCATTCAGTCAACTGACTTTCGTCTCAATGCATTTCGTATTCGTATTCAACTCTTTCAGAGAAAATTAAAAGTTATTGACCATCTACATCTCTACCGCAATACCCCAGACTCATGGGAGACATATATAAACGCACTTGCCTATGATACAACATGGTACCGTGGTGTCGGACAAAGACTCAAAGAAACACTGAGACATACACATACTCTTCGTATAAAAAGCACTGATACCGAGCTTGTGGTAACTGGTGGACTAGAAATACCAAAACTCAATATTGGTGACTATACAGATATGGAAAATATTGGTGGTACATTTCCAATTGGTGAAGTTTTTACCGAAGCAAAAGATTTAAGTGCAATGAATGGATCGCTTATGGTGTATGCATTTGCGGATACTGACTTTAATGTGGCAATGCACGAACCATTCCGTATCGATATCAATAATGGCATAGTGGTTGGATGGGACATCAACGCTCCCGAAGCATTCAAAAACGTTGTTGCTCAGGTACAAACCAATGAACGGGCACTTATCCGTGAGATTGGCTTTGGACTCAATCGTGCCATCACCCGTGAACACTATCTGAAGGATATCACTGCATTTGAACGCATACTTGGTATGCACTTCTCCCTCGGCGAAAAACATACCGTATACAAAAAACAGGGCATTACTGCGGACAAAACTCGCTACCATGTAGACCTCTTCCCTATTGTCACAAATGTCTATGCGGATGGTGAGATACTCTTTGAAAATGGAGGGTACATAGTCTAATACATTATATATATTATCGTGAATAATGCTGATACGGGACACAAAAACTGTCCACAAAGTAAGCTGTTTTTTATGTCATTCATCATCTATACTAACGATATATGTTAGAAACAATTACGTCCATTGCGCTTATACTCAATGCAAGTGCAATTAATCTTGGAGTTGGATCATCAACACTCGCCATTACCAGTTTTCTTATTGCTCTAAACGATAAAACAATTGATGCATCTGAACGTCGCATGCTTGGTGTTATTTATATACTGCTTCGAATTGCAATGATAATGATTCTTCTTACGACACTCTTTATTGTATGGCAACGCCCTACTCTCTTTGGTAATCTGACACAATTTTTATACACACTCATAGCGATACTCTATATAAATGCATTCTGTATGACAAAACACTGGATTTCTATGAAAATTGGTCCCGCACTTCAAGCGGCAACATGGTATACCCTTGGTTTTATTGTCTCGATACACATGTTTGCACTCTATACGATTAATATACCCAATTTTATTATGCTCTACCTTATAGACATCGTTATCGCACTTGCAGTGTTGCAATACTTTCTGCGTCCTACACAAAAATAATTAAAAGTGTTATTTATTTTCAGTTTCAATATGGTGCTCATTACGTAAACCCTGATGTGACATATGTGGAATACGAAGTGTGAGTACTGCAATCAATGCTGAAGTTATAGCAACAATGTAAAATTGAAAACCGATTGCCATACCGATTGCTGCGGAAAACCATAAACTTGCCGCAGTGGTGAGATTACGTACTGATGTACCATCTTTCAAAATAAGCCCTGCACCGAGAAATCCAATACCAACAACAATTTGCGAAGCAATACGAGTTGTTGAATCGGAAAGTACATGAAATGATAAAAAGGTAAATAACATTGACCCTGTAATTACCAACGTATGTGTGCTGATACCAGCATCTTTCCCTCGTGATTCACGTTCTATGCCAATTACAAAACCAATAAGTAGTGAGAGTAGTGCGTTAAATATAAATATCAATTCCTGATTGTTCAGTATTATTTCGAACATAAGTTTATTATATGATATTTATTCTTATTAATATAGTAATGACGGTGTATAGAATTACTCTCGTATAAAAGATAAACCCTACTCAGTGAGTAGGGTTTATGTATTTATTGCCAATAAAATTAATTTTTGCTTGTTTGACTCCTAGATTCATCAATCTTGATTTGACCGTCTACACAATGGACTACCAATGTGCTAATATCTTGAAACATTTCAAGACCAATAACTGCAACCTCGACAAACGATTCATCTTCTGGAAGGCACATGATTGTCTTCCCAACATCGTCACGAGTAAATGTTCTCTCTACTCCATTTGTATGGAGCATAACACCACCAATGTCATATACAGCATTAACAATATCGTCCATCCATTGTGACGCAAATGACGGTGTGGGAAATATCACGGAAAGAAAGATGATATAGAGAATACTGAACATTTTAGTCATAGTCATTCTCCTGTGTGTAAAGAACAATATCTTCTATATTAGACAGTATTTAAGAAAATAAGTCAAGTTTTGTAACGGTAGATTTAACCTTGAAATTCGTCTTTCAATGAAAGTCGGTCTCATAGGTTATTGATAGCGTGGAATACTGCCAGACTCGCGTTCTATGGCAATGTCATGAAATCGTGCCTGTTGAGAGACGGTAACACCACCCTGCTTCACCATTTCAAGTACTGCAAGAAAACCAACAATAATATTGGTACGTTCAACGGCATTTCCGGTAAATTCCTTGAAAGTAAATTT
>JAHFMK010000042.1 GCA_023264435.1 Candidatus Kaiserbacteria bacterium | reverse complement strand
GCCTGGAAGCCACATACGGTCAAATAAGCCTTTAAAGGCAGCCGGCATACTGCACCACCAGTTTGGATAAATAAATACCACATGATCTACTTCTTTTATTTTTTCTTGGAGCATGACCAGGTCGGGTTCTAGCTGTTGAATGGCATGATAGCCACTATGGAGAATTGGGTCAAAATTGAGGTCACCAATATTGATACGCTCCGCAATATACCCTGCTTCTTGTGCTCCTTCTACGTATGCGTCTGCCAATCTCCCGGTGTATGACTCATTATTGGGATTCCCAAGGAAAACAAGAATTTTTTTCATAAAAGTATAGTAGCACACAAAAAAACACGGAGGTGTTTTTTTGTGTGCGTTCTGTGGAAATTATTTTCGGATAGTGCCATTTGGATTAAAAGGTGGTCGTTGCCCTTGGGATGCGGTAGGCATCTTATTTCCCATAAGCTTTTGAAGCTCAGCTTGATATTTTGGCATTACCTTCATGGCTGCTGCCATTTGGTCCTTACCCAACTTCATTTCTGCCTGTATTTCAACGGCAATTTTTTCAAAAAGCTTCGGGTCTTTTTCTACCATGGTCATAATCATTTCTTTTTGGTCTTCGGGAACATCTTTCAGTTGCTTTTCGAGCAACTTTCGCATCATAAAATTTTTAGCTTTTCCAAACATATACTATGCATTAATTAATTATTTTTGTATGAGAACCGTCATGTGATTATCACTCACTTCGAGTACTCCCTTTTGTACTACAAAATCATGAACAGTTTCAGAAGTACGGACTCGTATTGTACCTGATTTGAGAAGAGATATTAAGGGTGTATGGTGAGGAAGAATGGTGAGCTGCCCTTCACTTCCAGGAAGTGTGCACGATATTACTTCACCATGAAAGAGTTGTTCGCTCACTTTTGCAATTGTGGTGGTAAATGTGAAGTCAGGTTTCATATTATATAGTCACTTCATCAATACTTCCCTTCATGTAGAAGTTTTGTTCTGGTTTGTCATCATGTTTTCCTTCAAGAATTTCTTTAAATCCTCGAATTGTTTCTTTTAGTGGTACGTATGCACCAGGTGTACCCGTAAACACTTCTCCTACGAAAAATGGTTGTGAAAGGAAGCGTTGAATTTTTCGTGCACGGTACACTGCTTGCTTATCATCATCTGAAAGTTCTTCGATTCCAAGAATTGCAATAATATCTTGCAGGTCTTTGTAGCGTTGGAGTACCTGCTTCACACCCTGTGCAATCTCGTAATGCTCTTTACCGACTACAAATGGGTCGAGTGCAGATGAGTTACTTTCGAGTGGGTCAATTGCGGGATAGATAGCAAGCGATGCAAGTGCACGTGAAAGTACCACGGTAGAATCAAGGTGTGAGAATGTGGTTGCTGGTGCGGGGTCGGTGAGGTCATCGGCAGGTACATACACTGCTTGCACCGATGTAATCGAACCATTTTTTGTCGAAGTAATACGTTCCTGCATCTGACCCATTTCTTCTGCAAGTGTCGGTTGATATCCTACTGCGGATGATACGCGTCCAAGGAGTGAGGAAACTTCTTGACCTGCTTGTGTAAAGCGAAATACGTTATCCATGAAGAAAAGCACGTCCTTACCTCCCTTATCACGGAAATACTCTGCCATCGTGAGTCCTGTGAGTCCAATACGTGCACGTGCCCCAGGTACCTCATTCATTTGTCCGAAAACAAGTGCAGTCTTTTCAAGTACACCCGAATCTTTCATCTCGTGATAAAGGTCGTTTCCTTCACGCACACGCTCTCCCACACCTGCAAATACTGAGTACCCTCCGTGTTCAGTGGCAACGTTGCGGATAAGCTCCTGAATGAGTACTGTCTTCCCTACTCCTGCACCTCCAAAAAGTCCCACCTTTCCTCCCTTAATAAATGGAGCAAGAAGATCAACTGATTTAATGCCTGTTTCAAACACTTCTGTCTTTGTTGATTGTTCAGTAAAGTGTGGTGCATGACGATGAATAGGAAGCCGTGGTGCATCAGTGATAGCACCTTTACCATCGAGTGGTTCACCAAGCACATTCATAAGGCGTCCCAATGCCTTCTCTCCCACAGGAACACTGATAGGTGCACCTGAGTTGGTCACGGTGAGCCCACGGGTGAGTCCTGCGGTATCCTGCATAGCGATAGTACGAACACGGTTTCCACCCAAGTGTTGTGCAACTTCGAGTGTGATAACACTACCGTTTTCATGTGTTACGGTAAGTGCAAATCCCAGATTTGGAATGGTGTTTTCAAAATACACATCAATAATAGGGCCGATGATTTGTGTGATAGTTCCTTGTGTTGCGTGTGTGTTCATATATTTGTAATTATCGCTATCCTATAATCTTAATTTTTTAATGCTTCGATACCTCCTGTGATTTCTGACACCTCTGCGGTAATGACACTCTGTCGTTCTTTATTGTACAGAAGTGTGAGTGCCTTGGTTACTTCCTTTGCTTTGTCGGTCGCGTTCTTCATGGCGACCATACGGGCAGAATGCTCACTTGCCTTCGATTCGAGAAGTGCATGGTAGAGCATAATCTCTACAATGCTTCTGAATATACCATCATACAGGTTGGTGTCACTTTGTTCTGTGGTGTAGACGACATTTTTCTGCATCTGTTCGTTATTACTATATTTTCCTGTACGTGGCAAAATATCATGTATCATTTTTGATACCTCGGCGGTATCAATTGGTAATATTTGTCGTGTACGTGCTTTTTGTTCAAATGTTGAAAGAAAATTTTGATACACCACTGATACGGTATGGTATGTACCATCAGTAAATTTTTGTATCACCTGTGAGGCGACTGCTTCCATGTCTTCAATCGATACTTCATCACGAACGTTTATAAAATGCTGTGTGATAGTGTAACCACGATGAGTATAATGTTCATATGCTTTCTTACCAAAGCATATAAGTTCGCATTGATTTTTATTGTGCGTTGCGAGGAGCTCAGTTGCTTCTTTTAATACAGAGCTATTGAGACTCCCCGCAAGCCCTTTGTCGGACGTAATGACAATCACACATTCATGAGTACCCACATCATGCGTAAACAACGGATGACGTTGTACACTGATACTTTTTGAAATATTTTCAAGGATACGAAAGGCAGACATTGCAAAGGGGCGTCCCAGCAGTGCACGTTCCTGACTCTTACGCATTTTTACCGCAGATACTGCTTCCATCGCTTTCGTTACCTTGCTGGTACGCTGTGTTGCTTTTATTTTGCTTTTAATTTGTTTAAGTGCCATAGATTACGTATAGAGATGAGCATGTGTTTTTTTGAAATCTGGAATAAGTGCTGTAAGTTCTGCAAGCACGGTGTCATTAATCGCTCGTTCTGTTTCTATTAATTTAAAAATGTGTGTCTTCTCACGTTCAATAAGGTCAAACAATGCCTGTTCTATTGCACGCACATTTTCTACAGGTGCACCATTGAGGATACCTTCGTTTGCGGAAAAAATAGACACAACCTGCTTATAAAATGGAAGTGTTGCATGTTGATTTTGTTTGAGAAGCTCAGTGTATCTTCGTCCACTCTCAATACGCTTTTTTGTATCTTCATCGAGGTCACCTGCAAATTGCATAAATGCTTCAAGCTCACGAAACTGTGCGAGTTCAAGACGAATTTTACCCGCGACTTTTTTCATTGCCTTTGTTTGTGCACTACTTCCTACGCGAGATACTGAGATACCCACATTAAGGGCGGGGCGAATACCTTTGTTAAATAGATCTGTTTCAAGGAAAATCTGTCCATCAGTGATTGAAATGACGTTGGTAGGAATGTATGCAGACACATCTCCCTCTTGTGTTTCAATAATAGGAAGTGCGGTAAGTGAACCACCGCCAAGCTCATCTGAAAGTTTTGCTGAGCGTTCAAGGAGTCGTGAGTGAAGATAAAAAATGTCACCTGGATATGCCTCACGTCCTGGCGGTCTGCGAAGAAGAAGTGACATTTGGCGATATGCCACTGCATGTTTAGAAAGGTCATCGTACACAATGAGTGCATCCTGTCCCTTTTCCATGAAATATTCACCAATTGCAGCCCCTGCAAAAGGTGCAAGAAATTGAAGTGGTGCAGGGTCTGCTGCTGATGTTGATACGATTACTGTGTATGCAAATGCTCCGTTATCTTCGAGCTCTTGCATGATGCGTGCCGTTTTTGATTCTTTTTGTCCAATCGCAACATAAATACAAATTGGTCGTTTTTCTTCAGGCTCATATTTTTGATTGATGATGGTATCGATTGCAACCATTGTTTTTCCTGTCCCACGATCACCAATGATGAGCTCACGTTGTCCACGACCAATTGGAATCATGGCATCAATCGCTTTAATGCCGGTATGAATCGGTTCGTTCACCGCAGAACGTTCCATTACACCATATGCCACACGTTCTATTGCCATTTCACGGGTATGTGTATATGCACCTTTCCCGTCGAGTATCTCACCAAGCGGATTAACCACACGACCAACAATATTGTCACCTACGGGGATACTGAGAAGCTTTCCTGTACGCTTCACAAGCATTCCTTCACGCACACGAGAGGTGTCACCAAGCACCACTGCTTTCACAGATTCCTCTTCAAGGTTGAGCACCAAACCATAGAGTACCGATGTGTCATCAATACTTTCTGCCAGAGTTTTACCTTCAGTATTATCAAAAATAATCATCTCCATCATACGAGCATTTTGAAGACCATCAATCTCTGCAACACCATCACCCACCGCAACGACAGTTCCAGTTTCTTCAAGAGTTGTTGTTGATGCAAGTGACTCTAATTCTTTTTTTATTTTTTCTATAATGGTGCTCATACTTATTTAATTATAGTTCGATAGGTGTGTAATAATGTTTGCTTGTAACTTTTGTTAATTCGTTCATTTTTGGTTTTCATAATGTATCCTCCTACAATGGTCGGGTCAATTGAGTATGTATAAATGTGTGGAAGGTTACGTGCGGCGAGATAGGATACGATTTCATCGGTAAATTTTTCTGTGTCATCGGAGCGTGCAAAAATGACCTGTGTTTCTTCATGCGATACGGTACGCTCTTGCTTTTGCAATACTCCACGAAGTATTGCGGGATAGAGTTTCATCAGTCCTCGTGATTGAAGCATCTGACGCAATGTTGCGAGTGTGTTTTCAACATCTCCCTTTTTACGAAGTATATCGGATACTGCGTATATGTAATCACGGGTACGCATACTTATTGTTTCATTCCTGTTGCGAGGATTTTTTCTGCACCAAGAATTGCAAGCTTTGTAATTTCAGCCTCACTCTCCTTTCGAGCATTCTCTTTGATGTACTCTGCATCTAGGGTTGCTTGTGCTAATTGACGAGCAATTTTTTGATTTGCTTCGTCAACAATAGAACGTTGTTTTTCTTCACCATGCGATACACCTTGTTGCACAATAGCAACTGCTTCTTTGCGAGCATCATGGATAAGTTCGTTCTTTTTGTGTTCAGCTTCAGTTAATGAAACCTCAGCTTTCCGAGCGTCATCAATTCCCTTTTTGATTTTGG
>JAHFMK010000041.1 GCA_023264435.1 Candidatus Kaiserbacteria bacterium | reverse complement strand
ATAATCATGATTCAAACACGCACAAAAATAATCATAAGTGTCTCTGCTCTTTTCTTTCTCATGTGTCTTTGTGCAGGAAGTGTATTTCTCTATTCTCTTTCAAAAGAACGAAAACAATATGAGGAAAAGCGTATTGAACGAGCACAAAATCAAGAACGAGAAAAAATACTCAATAGCCTCACTGAGAGTTTAGAAAAAACGAAAGATGCGCGCGCGTCACTGCATACTCGTTTTCTAAAAGAAGAAGACATCATTAATTTCCTCACACTGATAGAAACATTAGGTAAGGAACAGTCAGTGATACTTAAAACAAGTAACCTCAACATAAAACCAATTAATGAAACTTTTGAAGATTTGGTATTGAACGTTACTATGGGTGGTGAATTCGAAATACTCCTGCACACCATAGAACTCTTCGAAAATCTACCGTATCAAACATCGATAACCTCAATGCAAATATCAAAATCTGAAGATGCAACTGAAACCCCGTGGAATGTAACATTTGAATTACATGTTACGAAATTTATAAAAGTATGAAATTAAATCTAAAACGGTTAAAAAATTTTGGTAAAGATATCCAAAACATACAGACACAGAAGTATAAAGATTTTATCAATCCAAGCAGAGATTGGTTGGTTGGACTTTTTTGTGCAGCCGTCGTGTTTATAAGCGGAATGGTCTTTATAGCAATTGATTTTTATGTTCAATTTGAAGTACCTTCGAGTGATGCAATTCTTGATGTGCAGACTATAAAATATCAAGATAAGAACGTGATATATTTTTCGGAGATATACACAGAGAAAGAAAAGACATTTAATCAATTACGAGGAATGCGGTTTAATCCACCATCCACAAATACTGTACCTGACAAGGTGGTATCAATAGCAAGTTCGACCCTTGCAGAGGATGCAGTCTCACAGTAAACTGCACGGGAAGGTGGCGAAGCCACCTTCCCGTGCAATCAAAGAAAAAACAATATTATTCCACTTGTTTTTTCACACCCTCTATATGCAAATACTCATACAAAGTCTATATTTGCATATATGATGAAAATGTATGTTCATCATTCTACCTACTTGCCCCTGTAGTTAAATGGATATAACTGCGGACTTCTAAGCCGTTATTCTTGGTTCGATTCCAAGCAGGGGCACATACTAGCGAGACGTATCAAAAAATAATGACACGTCTTAGCTTGCACGACTACGACGACTGTATGTTACGTTGGGTTGTGTATATGTGGTTGCCTGAGCATCAGAGGCAATTTGTGCGTCAATAACTGCTTGACGAAGTGTTGCAATTCGATCTGCCTCAGCCTTCGCTTCTGCTGCAAGACGAGCTTTCTCTAATTGTTGTGCCTGTAATTCTGTGGCTGTTTGTTCAGCTTTATATTGTTGTGCATCAGCCTCAGCCTTCGCTTCTGCTGCAAGACGTGTTGTTTCAGCCTGTTGTGCCTGAAGGGCCTCTTCCTTGCGTAATTGGTTCTGGATATCGTTGATTTGGTTATTGTTTTTTGCTTGTTCTAGCATCTTTACCTTTTCAGCTTCTTGTCTTGTGAACTCTGCTTCAGCATAATGGTTCGCACTCGCAAACGTAAGGACCCCGATAAGTCCAAATGTGAGAACGACATTTCGTATTTCTTGTATCATAATGATATTTTTTTTAATCTAGTTTTTGCCATAGATGGGTTTGGCCCTTGGTCACATCGCAGTCGCCACATTTAAAATCATCGGGGAATGTTTCCCACAGTGTTCCCGCAGGAATATTTCTGGTCGGGTCGCCAATTGCTTCATCGTAAATCCAACCACATTCTAAACAAATATACTGTGCCATATTTTATAATAAAATTTCAATAATTACAGGAGTAGCATACGCAGCTTATATGAAGATTCTATGAAGCTATTGGTGAAGAGGTATATGTATCACAAATGCGGAACCTGAGCCGAGAGTACTTTCAACCGTAATGCTCCCGCTATGGTTCTTCACAATTTCATATACAATAGCGAGTCCAAGACCAGTGCCACCATGTTTTGTGTGTGTTCGAGCGGTGTTAACTTTGTAAAATCTATCAAATATATGTTTTATCTCAGAAGAGGCTATGCCAATACCTGTATCAGCAACTGTACAGACAATATGATTATTTGACGAATGTGCTGTTACGGTAATGGTCCCATTGGGAACATTGTAATCCACTGCATTTTTTAATAGATTTTTAAAGAGGCGAATGCAGTCATCAGGAATTATCTGGGCGAGCATATTTTGCTCGATAGTGTGTGATACCGTTACGTGTCTTTCGTGTGCATAGGGGATGAATTTTTCAATCTCATGGGTAAGAAGCGTGCTTATATTGGTTTCTATAAAAGTTTTAGAAATTGATGAATGTTCTTGTTGCAACAGAAAAAGAAGTTCATCGGTGAGTTTGTTCATTCTCTCTATCTCCTCTAATGATTCTCGTATAAAAAGGATATATTCATCAGGAGTATGTGATTGGCGAAGGATACTCTCTGAACCAGATTTGAGTACGGTGAGTGGTGTACGTAATTCATGTGCGGTGTCGCCCATAAACTGTGTTTGTTTTTTTTGCATTTCCTCAATGGGAGAAAGCGTTTTTCGTGCAAAAAAATATGCACTCATCATAAAGATAATGAGGATACTCGTATTCACAATGATAAGCACTTCAAAAAGATGTTCATTGAGTTCGTATACACTGAATTCTTGATGAGTGGACGTTGCGCCCCCTTCGTTTTGAAGAAGGTGTTCGGAGAGACGACTGATGTCAGGAGGGACAAGGAGTAAAATTATAACACTTGAAATAGTGAGTAATAGAAAGACACCGCCAATGTAATATGCCGTAAGATTCCATGTTGCACGAGAAAACTCATTCTGTCTTAAAGAGGTAACCCGTTCCGCGAATTGTTTGAATATAGGTATCATGAGCACCGCCAAGCTTTTGGCGAATTTGTTTTACGTACACATCAGTTATATTACTAAAGGCACTATATGCAAAGTCCCAACAATGATCCAAGAGTTGCTCTCGTGTCACAATGGTACCTGCGTTTCGCATAAGATATTCAAGTATTGTATATTCTTTGAGCGTGAGTGATATGGTGCGTGAACCACGCTGTACTGCTCGTGTTGCGGTGGTGAGAGTGATATCTTGTACAGAAAGTTTCTCACCGAGTTTGCCAGTCGGACGACGGAGGAGTGCGCGGATACGTGCGAGCAATTCTTCCATAGCAAATGGTTTGAGCATATAATCGTCAGCACCACTATCGAGACCAAGTATTTTATCTGCAACATCTCCTTTCGCAGTGAGCATAAGGATGGGGATGGTTATACCCGCCACACGAACACTTTTACATACACTTACACCATCTTTTTCGGGAAGCATAATATCAAGAATGATTGCATCATAGTCACCGCTGAGTATTCGTCGTTCTCCCGTTACTCCATCATACACTTGGTCAACAGCATACGCCTCTTCCTGAAGAGTGTGTGTGATGTATTTTGAGATTTTTTCATTATCTTCGACAATAAGTATTTTCATGTATAGAGTGTATCACTCATTCATATTCTCTTCATCTTTCATATTTAGAATATGAATGTGCGAGAATACGGAAAAACAGAACGACACATGGGAACCGAGGTAACGGTGTCTATTGTTGTGCCAGCGACACAGGCAGATACAATTATCGCCCATACGTTTGACATGATAAAACAGTATGAAAAAATCTTCTCTCGATTTGATGCAGAGAGTGAGTTATCACAATTAAATAATTGTAAAGATATGGTTGTGTCTGAAACATTTTTGACCGCACTCGAAAAAGCTCGTGCGTTATATGATATGACGGAGGGTATTTTTAACCCACTCGTATCAGTTGCACACTATGGTTATGATAAAGATTATCAAATGCTTGTGAAGGAAGTTGATCGTATAGCAATGAGCACCGTCCCTGTTGCTGTTGATTTCTCACGGGTGTGCATTGATACACAAACACGACGAGTACAGCTTGGAGAAAATCAACAGTTGGATTTCGGAGGTTTTTTGAAAGGATTTCTTGCAGAAAAACTTGCGAAAAGCATTGAGATACAAAACCCCGCGTGTGGAGGAGTCATCGTAAATATTGGGGGAGATCTCCACACGCGGGGTTTTGATGAATTCGGCAAGCCATTTGTATGTACTATATTTAATCCAGTGACGCATGAAGAGTTGCCAATCGTACTCCACAACACAAGTCTGGCGACGAGTGGTACCTATGCCCGAGTATGGCACACACAGGGAGTTTCGATGCACCATATTCTCTCTCCTGAAGGTACGCCAAATCCTCAGATGATGGGCATATCGGGAAGTGTAGTGCATCCTGATGGAGCAATGGCAGAAGCGCTCACAAAAGTTCTTTTATTACGAGGGACAGAGGCTCTGCGGTCATTGTGTGGTGATACATTGTGTCGGTATGTACTCATTCAGACAGATGGCACCATTAACACCAATAATGTATGAAAACATATTTCACCATAATTAAACGGACACAATCAATCATGATGGTTCTCTCAGTGCTCATACTTATTGGATTACCTGAACTTATTGTATATGTACCAGAAAGCACAACGCAATATACTACCGCTATTTATTTTGTAGCACATATTTCATTATTTTTGGTGATGATCGTCCGCCCACTTGCAGATATATTGCGGGGCGTGAAATGGATTCGTCCACTTGTTATTCTGCGAAAAGGATTTGGAGTTTTTTCGGCGTCGTTAATTGTGTCATTTATGCTCTCAAAAATTATTGTTGACCCGACAGGATTTTTTACCGCATTCGGGACGCCTGCATATTGGTCAGTGACACACATGGCACTCCTTGCACATTGTGCAGATATCTCTGCGGTGTTATTACTTATTACCTCAAATCAATTATCAAAAAAAATATTAGGAGTCTTTTGGAAACGTATTCAAAAATTATCGTACGTGTACTTTTTTGCAAGTGGACTGTACGTCACGATTATACTCAATGATATGATGTTGCCATGGTTTATGAGTACGGTGATTGTGCTCACGACAACTGCTTTTATTATGAATCGTAATCGTGTACAGGGCATATAAAAAATAATATAAGAAAACATATGACATCTCTCAAAAAAGTTAAAGGCACCATTACAAATATTATTGACCTCACACCAACCTGCAAGGAATTTACAATCACACTATCGGAACCTGTTGATTTTATTGCGGGATGTTTTTTTAATCTATTTATACAACACAATGGCGAGACAATTCGTCGAGCATTTTCTGTTTCATCTTCTGATAGTGTGCAGGACACACTTGCGTTTGCAATTCGACTCAGTCTGCAAGGAGTCATGTCACCAATTTTATGGAATGAAAATTATGTGGGTAGAGAAATCGAAGTGATGGGTCCATTGGGACAAAACACGGCTGATAAAATGACACGCGAAAAAATATATCTGTTTGGTTTTGGTGTGGGAGCTGGTGTCGTGAAATCACTTGCGGAGCATCATTGTAAGAGAAAAGATATGAAGCAATTGGTGGTGATAACTGGCAATCGTTCAGAAGATGAGATTATCTATCGTGCATATTTTGATGCCCTCAAAATGGATGCTCGTGTACGCGT
Organism: Candidatus Kaiserbacteria bacterium; assembly: GCA_023264435.1. Taxonomy (GTDB): domain Bacteria; phylum Patescibacteriota; class Minisyncoccia; order Phycocordibacterales; family UBA918; genus Damh-18. The sequence goes on along the minus strand of JAHFMK010000041.1, from coordinate 124 downwards.
TGCATATGTCGTTTCGCAACCCACAACGAAGGAATCACTTCCTGTCGGATATATTCAAAATCATATCGCGAACTATGATTTTAATGACGCGGATGTATTTGTGTGTGGGCAGGTGGTGGCATGT
>JAHFMK010000040.1 GCA_023264435.1 Candidatus Kaiserbacteria bacterium | reverse complement strand
CTAATTTTTCCAACTGTTTCCTACTGTTTACACCGAATGTATAAATTACCTCGAAAAAAGATTCGCTACAGAATTGGCTAGTGAGGTTTGAGGGACTGACTTTAAAAAAAGTACACCCTTATGTGCAAGCGTAATTTCTCCAGGCTTTGGATGTGAACCACCACCAACGAGTGCAGTATATGATGCGGTGTGATGTGGTGCTCGAAACGGTGGCTGTGCAGAAATGCTTGTATGAGTTCCTGCGACTGAATGTATTGCGGTTACTTCAAGTGCTTCATCGGTGGTGAGTGGCGGGAGAATTCCCTGAAACGCTCTCGCAAGCATCGTCTTTCCTGTTCCCGGAGGACCAACCATAATAACGTTATGTCTTCCTGCTGCACTTATCATGAGTCCGCGTTTTGCAGATTCTTGTCCACGAATATCCTCGAGTCGTACCGTGTGTTCGCTCCATGTTGTAGGAATGAGTGTTGGTGGACATGCTGGTATGCGAGTATGATTTTCTCTTGTGGTATCAATATGTCGAACAACATCATCAAGTGAATGAGCTGGTATGACCACTATGTCTGGAATAAGTGCGGCTTCCTCTCTATTTTCGAATGGAACAATTACTTCCTTAAAACCAAGTGATTGTGCTTTTCGTACAATGGGAAGCACACCACGAACATGGTGGAGTGTGCCATCGAGCCCAAGCTCTCCAATAAAAATAGTTTTCGAAACATCGGCAGTAATTGTCTCAGATGCAATGAGATAGGAAATTGCCATTGGTAAATCAAAGAGTGGTCCTTCTTTTTTTAAGTCTGCGGGTGCAAGAGAGATAACTACTTTATGGTTTTGACTTTTTGGTGCATCAAACCCTGTATTCTTGATAGCACTGTTTACTCTATCACGTGCTTCCTCTACCGCTTTCCCTGGAAGTCCCACAATCGAAAATGCAAACAGACCTCGTGAAAGGTCTGTTTCAAGTGTTACGATGTCAGCACCGGTAACTGATGGTTGTGCTCCAAAGATTCGTGCGACATTCATAGGATTAACGTACTGGTTCTTCACGGTGTGCAATGCAGGTGCGTGATGCGGGATTTGCATCGAGTCTCTTTTCTTCAATCTCAGCTCCACATATTTCACAGGTACCAAATGTCCCCTCTTCAATCTTTGTGAGTGCTCTGACGATTGCGTTATGTTGTGGCTCAAGTGTCGAGACGAGTGCATTTCGTTCATTCCAATCTTCGACTACATCGGCAGAAAGATTTTCATCAGGCTCTTCTGCATCAAGCTCTTGTGGTGTTGCAATCCAGTCGCTGGGTGTTTGTGGATTTTGAATTCCTACTGATTGAAGTTCATTAATAATTTCTGCAAGCATCTCTTTTAGATGCACTTCATATTTTTTTACTTCCATAGGTATCAGTATATCATGAGACTATAACGCTGAGATAAGTGCAGAAAGTGCTTGACTGGTGCTCGTAATGACAACTGTATTTTTACTAATGAACGCGTATACGAGCACCTCATTGCCTGCGTCATCATATAGAATTCGTGTAGGAACATTACTGCGGACGGCATCTATAAACTCAATATGTTTCGGTGGTGTGTTCCCAAAAATTGGTTGTAAGTCAGCGTAAAGATATGGTTCCCATGCAAGCAGACCAGTGAAGAGTAGATCAAAATTATATGAGCTCAGAACGATAAACGGTTCGTTTTTTGTGATGGTAATACTTCCCAGTATGAGCGTGTCATTCAGTACACGTTGCACATTCTGCGGAAAGTGCGTTTCTAAGAATTCGAGCAGTTCTTTGCTTGTTGCAGGTCGAGTAGACAAACCATCAACTACGTGCGGATACATTTTTGTGAAACCAGTTGGTGCTGATTGTATTTTAGCTCGCAGTGTTTCGCGAAAGAGTAAATTCTGTCCCGTCAAAGGGATAGTAAATGGAGAAGAGGATGCGCTTCGTGTAACTGGATTAGTTTCCAATGGTTGATTATTTTCCGAAATCGTATTGCCTGCAAACTTATTTTTTGCGAGGATGCCAAGCACCGCACCTACTGCAATAATACTTATGAGTATTCCAGCATAAAGAATATAATGGAATGTGGCACGTGGCGTATTCGAAGCATTCTTGGTAATTGTTTGATGTGCACTCTGTGCAACACTATCATCCTGGGGCAGACGCATTGGTCTATAAAATATCGGTGGCTGTTGTGGTGAGAGAGGCATCGCAGACACCGAAGGTGATGGACGTGAAGTAGTGTGAAACTCACTCTGAGATGATACTTCCTGTGGAACAGAAAGAGTTTGAGAAACAGGTGTCATTGAGAGGACTGTGTTCTCTGGTCTGGTTACGGTATCAGCTGTTTTTATAATAGGAGGATATGAAACAATGTCTGCCTTAACAGGCGTTGATGCACTATCTGTTTTTGTTGCAAATGTGTCGTTTAATTTCGTGTATTCATTTTCATTATTTTTTCTGAGAGGTTTTGCTATATCTGGTGCAACGTTGTGTGCGTTATTACGCATGTCTACTTTTGTAGCACCTGTTTCAGAGCGAGACGCTTGTTCACGCACGGGTATAGCTGGAGGAGTCTCATGTTTAGTGGTGATATATGTTTCAATTCCCTGTTTTATTTTTTGTGCAACAAGTGGTGCAACCATGCTGTCACGCATGTCGGGTGGTGTGAAGCGAGTGGATGTGGTGTCTTGTGCGGATAATACATCTTCAGAAATAGTGTGATTCCAAGAATTTTTTTGAACCGGCAATGAATCTTTGAGCGTAAGTGAATTTCCTGTTATTCGCTCAGTGTCTTTTTTGTAGGTACGAATATTCTCGATAACAATTTTTGAATCATCTCGTGGTGCAAGGTGTGTGTGAATTGTTGCTTTTTCAATCACATCCTTCCGTTCCTCAGCCATCGGTATCGTTTGTGTTTCTGTCTGTATGACTTTTGTAATTTTCTCTTGCACCTCTGAAATATTTTTTTTGGTTTCACCAAACCATTCACCAAATGCATCGTGGAGTGATTTTATTAAAGAGGTATGACGCGTTCGTTTATCACTTACAATTGTACCTTCTTCATTTTTTTCTTCATCAAATGCTTTGGAGACATTAAACACACCCCCATGTGCACTCAAATGTGAATGTTGTGTGCTGTGGTCTGACTGAGCCGAAACGCTTTGTGCGCGCACTGCCTCATGGGGTTCATCAGAGTGCACATCTGTAAATGTGACACCTGAATCTTTTAATGTATTATGCGTGTCTTCCATACTGTAGTAATAGTATCGCATAAAATAAAAAAAATTACGCCCGCAGGTGGGCGTAATTTTTTGTGTTGGAACACTTAGACTGTCGGTGGCTTCAACCCTTTTTTCTCTGCAAATGCAGGGTCGGCTTTTTTAATGGAGAGTCCAATTTTTCCGTCCTCAATTTTCGATACCACGACGGGAACCACATCACCGACTGCAAGAATACCGTCGAGATTTTCAAGTCGCCAGGGGACAATTTCTGAGATATGTATAAGTCCTTCGTTTTGTGTATTGAGTTTTCCAAATGCACCAAAGGGAGCGATACGAGTAATTTCGACATCCATATATTCTCCAATTTCAAATGTCCGTGTGAGGTCAGCAATTTTTGCCCGTGCCTTTTCGGGTGCGTCTGCTTTCCCTGTAATATATACCGTTCCGTCATCTTCAATCGTGATTTCATCTACCCCTGTTTCGTCCTTGATACCATTGATAGTTTTTCCGCCACTACCAATAACAAGACCAATTTGGTTTGGTGCAATACGCATCACGACAATCTTTGGGGCACGCGATGATATTTCACTTCGAGGAACTGCAATCTCTGCTTCTAGTGTTGTAAGAATGTGTAACCGTGCAACACGTGCTTTCTCTAATGCTTCACGAAGTATCGCTACAGGAATACCACCAACTTTTACATCCATCTGTATTGCAGTAATACCTGCTCGTGTTCCCGCAACTTTAAAGTCCATGTCACCGTGTTCATCTTCGGGCCCTTGAATATCAGTAATGAGTTGATATTTTTCAGGTGTCTCCATCAGTAGTCCTGAAGCAATCCCTGCTACTGGTCGTGTGATAGGGACTCCTCCATCCATGAGTGCGAGTGTTGAAGCACAGACTGAACCCATAGAGCTTGAACCATTTGATGCCATTGTCTCTGATACTAAACGAATGGTATAGGGGAACACTGTTTTTTCTGGAATAACTGCAACAAGTGCTTTTTCCGCAAGAGCGCCGTGTCCTATCATGCGACGATTTGCTCCACCAACACGCCCCACCTCACCTACAGAAAATGGTGGAAAGTTGTAGTGATGCATGAAACTTTTTTTGGTGCCATCTTCCTCAATGGTATCAAGTATTTGTGAGTCATCAGGTCCGCCCAAGGTGAGTGCAGTAAAGATGTGCGTTTCGCCACGATAGAATATTCCACTTCCATGAAGCACTGGTGAAACGCCACCTGCCTGTGCAAAGAGTGGACGCACTTCATCCATGCCTCTTCCATCAGGTCGAATTTTTTTATTGAGTACACCATCATGGAGTGTGTGGTCAACTGCGGATTCAAAGTACTCACCCGCAAGTCCGATATCAGAATCGGGATACGTTTCTTTTACCTCTGTAAGCCAGGCATCTTTTAGTACTGAGAGGTGTGCCTTCCCTGTTTGTTGTGAAAAGAGCACCTCAAAAAGTTTTGTTGAAAAATTAGTTTCAAACAACGTACGTACTTCTGGTGAGATTTCGGGTAATGCGAGTGCCCGTTTTGTCATGCCACATTCCGCAACAATCTTTTTTTGAAATGCCTCGATGTCAGCATGTATCGATACTGCTGTTTCGAGTGCGTCTCCGACTTCTGTTTCAGATATCTCAAACCCTGCGGTTTCAATCATATTTATCATTCCATCTTTTCCACATGCAAGAACTTCATATAAAAGCGATCCCGTTTCACGCTCAACGTATGTTGGGTTTATAAGTATTTCACCAGTGTCCTTCTTCTTTCCAAGACGCACTGCACCAACAGGTCCGTCCCACGGTATATCTGAAACAGAAAGTGCGAGTGATGCACCAATAACTCCGAGTACATCAGGGTCATCTTCTCCTGCACTGAGTACGGTGACAATGACTTGAATTTCGTGTCGAAGTGTTTGATTGAAAAGTGGTCGAATCGTTCTATCTACAATTCGTGCTGAGAGTACGGCCCCATCGCTCGGACGACCTTCGCGTCGCATAAATCGACTACCAAGAATTTGTCCCGTTGCGTAAAATTTTTCTTCGAACTCTACTGACAGTGGAAAATACGACATTGCGTTTGATGCCTTTTTACTCATGACAGCAGTAACCAGTACAACAGTCTCCCCCATTGTAAGAATAACGGAACCGTTTGCTTGATTGGTCAGATTGGTAAATTGTGCAGTGATGGTCTTGTCGCCGATGACGAGTGTGTATGATTTTTTTTCCATAAGTTTTAATAAGAGCGATTCGCGTTTTGAATTTCAAAATATTTGAAACCCATTTGCAAACCGCTCATGGTGCGGTGTTCTATCCAATAAATAATACAGATGCCGATAGCATCATCGCTAGTGTAGCAAATGCACGCACAAAAAACACCTCATTGTTATGAGGTGTTTTTTGTGCGTGCATAGACTATTCCTTCACACCGCCACGGATAACCTTTTTCAATTTTTTGCGAATATGATTATTTCCGCGAATACCAATGAGAAACTCTTGTGGTGCTTCATCCATATCGATAAAATCATCCACGCA
>JAHFMK010000039.1 GCA_023264435.1 Candidatus Kaiserbacteria bacterium | reverse complement strand
CCCTCGTATCATTTTAATAGGCACTACGACTTTTCAGAAATCTGAGTAATCTGGTATACTGATGCACATCAAAGAAATTTTACCATATGGCAATAAAGAAAAAAGAAAATAGTCCAGAGGAAGTACCACGAAATACGGTGAGTACCGACACTGCACATAATATTGTTGCACAAAACATAACCGATGAGATGCGTGTGTCGTATCTTGATTACGCAATGTCGGTCATTACCCAGCGTGCTCTTCCTGATGTTCGTGACGGTTTAAAACCCGTACATCGTCGCATTCTTTACTCAATGCGTCTCAATGGACTCAATGCGAGCGGACGTTTCAAAAAATCCGCAACAGTAGTGGGAGATGTTCTCGGTAGTTTTCATCCACATGGTGACGCTGCGGTATATGATGCCATGGTAAAACTCGCACAAGATTTTACAACACGATACCCGCTCGTCATTGGACAAGGTAACTTCGGTTCGGTAGACGGTGATGGTGCTGCTGCATATCGATATACAGAGGCAAAGATGTCACGTATTGCAGAAGAATTACTCCGTGACCTTGAAAAAGAAACGGTTAATTGGCGACCAAACTTTGACGGAACAAAAAAAGAACCAGAGGTCCTACCTGCTGCGGTACCAAACCTGCTTCTTGCAGGAACACTCGGTATTGCCGTAGGAATGGCGACTAATATTCCGCCACACAATCTTCGTGAAGTTGCGGCAGCAGTTGCACATCTTATTGATAACCCCGATGCCTCAACAAATGACTTGCTTCAGTTTGTAAAAGGTCCTGATTTTCCACTGGGTGGGATTGCGTTCAATCAAAAGGATATTACGCATGCATATATCAATGGACGTGGAGGTGTGGTGGTGCGTGGTGAAACAGAAATTGTTGAAGATAAGAAAGGTAATTTTTCAATTATCATTACCTCAATCCCGTATCGTGTAAATAAAGCAGATATGCTTGTGAAAATTGCTGATTTTGTGCGTGATAAGAAGATTGAGGGTATTCGCGATATTCGCGATGAATCTACTCGTGATATTCGTGTGGTGATTGAGCTTAAAAGTGGTGCACAACCACAGACAGTCCTCAATAAGCTCTACAAGCACACACAACTTGAAGATGCATTTCATTACAACATGGTAGCGTTGGTGGATGGCGTGCCACAAACACTTTCACTCAAAGCAATTCTTGAAGAGTACGTGAAGCATCGCTGTGAAGTAGTGGCACGCCGTACTCAATACGACCTCACGAAAGCACAAGAACGCGAACATATATTGCTCGGCCTTAAAAAAGCACTCGACCACATTGATGCAATCATAAAGCTTATTCGTGCCTCAAAAGATGTTCCAACAGCACATGCAGGGCTCATGAAAGAGTTCAAATTTTCAGCAATTCAGGCACAGGCAATTCTTGATATGCGTCTTCAAAAGCTTGCAGGACTTGAACGCAAAAAGATTGAGGAAGAGTTGCGTGAAGTACAAAAGCTTATTGCAGAGCTTGAAGCAATTTTGAAAAATAAAAAGAAAATGCTCACTATCATCAAGACCGAACTCGCCGAAGTGGCAGAGAAGTATGGAGATGATAGACGTACCAAAATCATAAAAGGTGGAGTAAAAATGTTAAGCGTAGAGGACCTTATCGCTGATGAAGAAAGTGTTTTGGTATTGACCCAAGGTGGGTATGTGAAACGTACCAATCCTTCTGAATATAAAGTACAAAAGCGTGGAGGTGTGGGCGTTGTGGATTTAAATACGAAAGAGGAAGATATTGTGACAAAGCTCATTACGACTTCAAGCCACAGCGACCTTCTCTTCTTTACAGATAAAGGCAAGGTTTATCAAACCAAAATGTATGAAATTCCTGAAGGACGACGTGCAACCAAAGGAAAGTCAATCATGAACTTCCTTGCGTTGACCTCAGACGAAAAGGTTACCTCAGTACTTGCGGTCCGCAAAGATGGTTGGGAAGGAGATTGGTCACTGATGATGGTTACACGAAATGGTGTTGCAAAGAAGTCTGATGCAGGAAGTTTTAAGGATGTACGTCGCAGTGGACTAATTGCAATTACTCTCAGAGATGACGACGCACTTATTTCCGCACAGTTTGTGGCTACTGGTGATGAAGTGTCACTTATCACTGCGAAGGGGCAGGCAATTCGCTTTAAAGAAAGTGATGTACGTGAAATGGGACGTACTGCGAGTGGTGTATGTGCTATGAAGCTCGGCAAGGGTGATATGATTGTGTCAGCTGATGTACTTACAAAAGGAGATAAGGATACAGAGATACTCGTGGTCATGGAAAATGGATTTGGAAAAACCACGCCGACAAAGGAATATAAAGTACAAAAACGAGGGGGTTCGGGTATCAAAACTGCAAAGATTACTTCAAAGACAGGAAATGTAGTAGGTGGTGCAGTCGTGAGTAAGGCAGATAAAGAGGAAGCAGAGCTTGTCGTGATGAGTAAGAAAGGTCAGGTAATTAAGCTTCCGCTTGTCGATGTGCCATCACTTGGCCGACAGACGCAGGGTGTAAAAGTGATGAAACTTCGAGCTGGAGATTCCATTGCGTCTATTGTGTACTTCTAAATAATCTTGCGATATTTTAAGAGTAATGTTTTCCCACATAACTCAATATTCTCTGTATAAAAGTGCTATACTTAAAAAATATGTATGAATCAGTAACTGGAAAATTTTCTGATCCAAATGCAGTTGCGACCCACTTTCATCTTCGTGAAGGCGATATTGTGGCAGATTTTGGAGCAGGAAGTGGTTTCTATATGAAGGTACTTTCTGAGCTTGTAGGGAGGAGCGGTATTGTATATCTCTGCGAAGTACAAAAATCGCTTGTTGAAGCTCTCGGCATCAAAGCACGACAATTACGTCTCTCAAATACTCGTGTATTATGGGGAGACTTTGAAGTTATTGGAGGCACAAAAATAAATGAAGAGTCGCTTGATGCAGGCATACTATCGAATGTATTATTTCAACTCCACGACAAAGCATCTGCATTTCAAGAAGTTGCACGGGTTATGAAGAAGGGAGGAAAATTATTTATTATTGATTGGAAGAGTTCATTTTCTGGTCTCGGTCCACAACCAGAATATGTGGTTATTGAGGACGTTGCTCGTTCGTTCGCGGAGCAGGCAGGATTTGTGTATGAACGCTCGTTCCCCACAGGAGAACATCATTATGGTATTTCGCTTCGTAAACAATGAGCTATACACAAAACCTATGTGTATTCATCAAAATACTTAGCGTGGAATGCTATACTAGAAAAGATGTTTATGATTCGCACATTAAACTTTCAGCAGTATGAATAATATGCGACCATTTGAAATTATCCTTATTGGATTTTTTGGTGTGGTGGCAGTAACAGGACTTATTTTTCTTTCTTTATATCAGTCAAAACCATCAGCAGAAGAGCAACTTTATGGGGATAAGGTTGTTATCTGGGGAATGTTTGATCAAGGCAGTATGGACGATTTTCTGTTTGAGATGACCAATGTAAGTAAGGCATTTAAGGTTGTATCATATACTCAAATTGATCCCAGAAATTTTGAGAATGAATTTATCAATGCAGTTGCGGAAGGAAATGCACCAGATCTTATTATGATTCCGCATTCACTTCTTGTTTCTGTGCGTACTAAGCTCATACCCGTCTCATTTGAGACACTTCCACAACGTACGTTCAAAGATACGTATATTGATGGTGCAGATATTTTTATGCGAAACGATGGTATCTATGGTGTTCCATTTGCGGTTGATCCACTCATTATGTTTTGGAATCGAGACATATTTTCGAGTGCTGGACTTTCACAAGCACCAAAGACATGGGAAAACATTGTTACACAGACTACACACGCATTGGTACAAAAAAATGATGCGAATCAAATTTTACAGGGTGCTCTTGCATTTGGTGAATATCAAAATATAGCTCACGCAAAGGAGATACTTTCCATGCTTTTCTTGCAAACAGGAAGTTCAATAGTCATTGATAAAGGAGAAGCATATACTGTTACACTTAACAATACTGAAAATAATGGATCTGCGGAAGCAGTACTTAATTTTTATACACAATTTTCACTTCCTTCAAATAATCTCTATACATGGAATCGATCAAAAAAGCTTGATAGGGATGAGTTTACCGCAGGGAAATTAGCTATGTACTTTGGTTTTGGGAGTGAAATTTCGACAATTGAGCGTGAAAATCCAAATCTTAATTATGATGTTGCGAGAGTACCACAAGGAGCGGGTGCTACAACACTTCGCACGTATGGTGAGTTTTATGCATTTGCAATACCAAAGGCATCGCAACATGCAAAAGGTGCATATGCAGTTGCATTGGCATTGAGTTCGACACAACATGCACAAACACTTGTCGAAATGCTCAATCTCACCCCCGTTCGTCGTGAATTGTATTTACAAAATACTTCCGATCCACTTAAGGATGTGCTTTTTCAGTCTAGTCTTATTGCACGAGGATGGCTTGACCCAAATCCACAGGGAAGCAATAAGGTCTTTGCTGATATGGTTGAGGAAGTAACCTCAAGCGGTGGTCGTCTAAAAAGTGTTATACTTGATACCGTACATCGTCTAGAAGCTTTGTTTTAAATATGTTTTCAAAAATAAGAAAAATTGTATTTAGTACTTCAGTTCTATTTTTCAGTACCCTAATGCAAGTGTTTGCTCAAACCAATAGTGTTGGTACATCAGGTTCTGGAAGCAATGGTGTTGGTACACTTGGAGGTGGTAGTGGTTTTACCAATCCCCTCAATTCAGAATCAGTCATTGAGTTTCTCACTAAGATCATCGATATTCTACTCATTTTTGCATTACCAATCATAATATTTTTTATCATATATGGTGGTTTTATGTTGGTGACTGCACAGGGGGAATCAAAGAAACTTGAAGATGGAAGAAACGCAATTTTGTGGGCAGTGGTTGGGGGGGTTATTGCACTTGGTGCAAATATAATTGTCGATGTTATAAAAAATACCGTTGATACCTTATAAAATAAATCTATGTATTTAATTTTCACAGTATTTGTCACATTCTATGCACTTATGCCAACACAGTATGTGTTTGCGGCCAGTGCACCACATAACTTTAAAGGGCTTGTAGGTATTTTTAGTGACCTTATCCAATCACTCATTCTTCTTGTATTCGCACTCACGTTTATAGTATTTATGTGGGGAATAATTAAAGGTTGGGTTATCAAAGGTGGTGAAGGTGAGGGTGTAGAAGATGGAAAAAAAGTCTTGTTTGCGGGCATTGTTGCACTCGTGGTTATGTCTTCTGTGTGGGGGATTGTGTATATCTTGCAGACTTCAATCTTTGGTGGATAAGTGTGCTATCCACAGTTATGTTTCCCAGAGCACCTATAAAACGTTAGAATATATCAAACCATGTATAGAGACTAGGTTGTTAGTATAAATAAAATTTAAATTCACTTGACATGAAAAAATTATCAAAGATCGCACCGCTTACATTTTTCGTACCATTCTTTGCATTTGCTCAAACAGCACCAGCTGCATTTAGTGGTGTAGGTACTGCCATTACAAATTTTACTACATTTCTCAATGAGCGTATTGTCCCATTTATCTTTGCACTTGCATTTCTCGTATTCTTGTGGGGGATGTTTACCACCTTCATTATTGGTGGTAGTAATGAAGAAAAACAGAAGGAGGGAAAACAACTCATGCTATGGGCAATTATAGGTTTTGTGGTTATGGTTTCACTCTGGGGTATTGTCAATATTTTTGCAAATGGACTTGGATTTCAAGGACAA
>JAHFMK010000038.1 GCA_023264435.1 Candidatus Kaiserbacteria bacterium | reverse complement strand
TGAACTTGCTCATGTTTCATCATACATTTCTCAAAGTGTGTTGAGGGCATATGATGATCAATCACTCCCATATTTTAAAACTTCACTTACACATATTGATGCCTTTACCATTGGGAATATTCTTGCAACGAGCATGTTAGAGGTTATGCATATATGCAATTTGTTTGAGGTGAATGCATTCGATCAACTAAATGTAGAATCGTATAAAAAATATGTGCGTGATGCATTAAATTCATAATTTATGTATATATTATTTGATATCGGTGGAACAAAAACTCGTGTTGGAAAATCCTATGATTTGCAAACACTTGATACCATCTTAAAAATTGATACTCCAGAATTATACCAGGATGGAATGCGAGCACTTATTACGTGCATTCATGAACTCTTAAACAATGAGAAAATTACTGCAATGGCAGGTGGTATTCGAGGTCCACTCAATCACGAAAAAACAGGCATAGTGAGTGAGTCAAAATTATGTAACTGGGTTGGTCATCCTATTACGTCAGATTTACAGAAAGAATTTTCAACACCAGTTTTCTTAGAGAATGATACTGCAATTGTTGGATTGGGCGAAGTTACGTTTGGAGCAGGGAAGGGATATGATATTGTTGCATATCATACTGTAAGTACTGGAGTGGGTGGGGCACGTTTTGTACACGGGCATATTGATGTCGTCAGTGTCGGATTTGAACCAGGGCATCAGATTCTTGATATTGACCGAACGGTACTAGGACACAATATTCCACCAACTCTCGAAAATCTTGTATCTGGAACCGCCTTAGAAAAAAGGAGGGGAGTAAAACCGTATGAGATATCTCAAGATGATCATGTGTGGGACGAGCTTGCACTACAACTTGCATCGGGACTCAAAAATACTATTGTATATTGGTCACCTGATGTTATTGTTTTAGGTGGCTCAATGATTGTTGGCAATCCACGAATTAAACTTGAAGCGATTCAGTCGTATACAAAAGCAGTGCTAGGAGGCCTGATGAAATGCCCTCATATAGTCGATGCATCTCTTAAAGATGAAGGTGGACTATACGGAGCCATGGCATTACTGAGTCAAAAATTAAACAATAAATAATAAGATAAAGCAAATTAAATTTGCTTAAATATGGCTTAAAATAATGATTTTATATTTAGTTGACATAATGATATTATATCGTATAATTTGATTTTTTCTGTATATATGGTAATATTGTATTTGATGGCTTCGGCCATTTTTTGTTCGATAAGACCATTGGCTTATTTTACCTACATTACTTACTGCATTATTCGCAGTAACAAACGTAGTGGCAGTTCCAGTAGCGGACGCTGCCTATGGGCACATTGCAACAAAAGAAGATCATATCACTGAAGAACGGCTGATAGGAACGAACACAGAAAATGCTGTGCGTTCTTACTTCAAGGATATACCTGTCATGATTCAAATAGCACGTTGTGAATCGGCATTTCGACATACGCTTCCTGATGGTACTGTTTTGAGAGGTAAAGTTGATGGAGCAGACACTGGGGTAATGCAAATCAATATGCGTTACCATAGTCAAAAAGCTCGTGAACTTGGACTTGATCTCACAAATCTGTATGACAATCTTACGTATGCTCGTGATCTCTATGAGCGACAAGGTACACGGCCATGGGCATCATCTGCTTCATGTTGGTCGCCTACCATTGCAATGAACTAAAACAAAAAACTCCCTGTGGGGAGTTTTTTGTTGCTGAGGATATAAACTATATTATTTCTTTAACTTCTCGTCGAGTGAATATTTTCCAGAACCTGAAACGAGGAAAAATATACTTGCTGCAAGAAGGAGAAGCTGATATTCATATCCTCCATCTGCACCATATCCATTAAACCATCCACCTTGTGCACCCCAATGTACAAAGCCAATAGCACCAAGAATAATAAGTATATTTATTTTTGCAACCCAATGAGTTAAAAAACCAAGCATGAGTGCGATGCCGCCAAGAAGCTCACCATACGCAACAAGATATGCAAGAATACCTGCAAACGGTATGCCAAAATTTGCAAAAAAGCCTACTACATTCTCGACACCCATTGTGAATATCTTTGTATATCCGTGATAAAAGAATGCAAGTCCTGTAACTACTCGAAGTATAAGGTACCCTTCATTCTGCCATCTATCTGCACACACGCAATTAAGAATTTTGTTCATAACACTTTTAAATTTATGTGATAATAATTATACTACTCATCTATATCAAGTATACAATAAAATCAAATTAAAGTAGTGTATAGTAGTGAAAACTATGGATAATAAAAAACATTCACAAACAAAAAAACAGCAATTTTGGTTGATGAAAACTGAACCATCGTGTTATGCAATTGATGATTTAAAACGTGAAAAAGTAGGGATGTGGGATGGTGTACGAAACTATCAAGCACGTAATATGCTACGAGATGATATGAGGGTAGGGGACCGAGTACTATTTTATCACTCAAACATTGAACCTGTTGGTATTGTGGGTATTGCGGAAGTCGTGCGTGAAGCATATCCTGACCCAACACAATTTGATGTTAAAAATGAGCATTATGATGCAATTTCCACAAAAGAAAACCCACGATGGGTTGCAGTTGATGTGAAGTTTGTTAAAAAATTTATAATACCATGTACGCTTGCATCATTAAAAAATGATTCATTTTTTAATGATATGGTGGTAACTCAAAAGGGAATGCGTTTGTCTGTACAACCAGTACTTAAGAAACATTATGAACGGATTATAACTCGGCATGCCTCTTGATATGTGATATATGAAAATAGGTTTTTTTGATTCTGGTCTCGGTGGACTTACGCTCTTGAAAGCGGTACGTGATTTGTTGCCACAGTATGATTATATTTACTTTGGTGACACCATAAATCTTCCATACGGTAATAAATCAGAGGATGAAATATATCAGCTCGCATTTCATGGAATACAAAAACTTTTTGCAATGGATGCTGAGCTTGTGATTATTGCTTGCAATACAGTGTCAGCAGAATCACTTCGAAGATTACAAGACACTATATTTAATCACACACATCCTGAAAGGAGAGTGCTTGGTGTGATTATTCCTACGGTCGAAGCAGTTTTAGAAACTGAGGCACGTAATGTACTTCTCATTGGAACAAAGCGTACCATTGAATCAAATAAATATGAGTACGAATTAAAAAAAATGACAAATACTATTAGGTTGCACGCTCATGCAACACCATATTTAGTTCCGCTCATTGAAGAGCATAAATCTGATGAAGCAATTAATATCCTTCGCAAGGATATAGAAGAGAAAGTAGGGTATGTAGAGGCATTGATATTGGGGTGTACGCATTACACACTACTTAAAGATGCATTGCGAGTGATATATCCAGAAATACGCATATTTTCACAAGATGAAATAATTCCGGAAAAATTAAAAAACTATTTATCTCGACATTCAGAAATAGAATCAATATTGACTCGTAACAAATCACTTACAATTTTACTTAGTAAAGAAAGTGAGCGATACAACGAAATTAAAAAAGTATTCTTTGGTATTTAAATTCTATTCTGTACAGAATGGAAAATAAATAGGGAACAGCTAACAAGAAGAGAATGCACGTAGCTGTGTAAGGACATAAAAAGAAATCTAAAACTAAAACACAGAAGTGAGTTATACTAAGTGTCGCACAATATATCTTTTACGACCCTATATTTATAATCAATATGTTTGAGGTATATATAAAAGATATATAGATGTAAGTTAAGTATTGATTAAATCGAATCGATATATTTATGATTTAAAATTCGTTGAATGTATATTCATTTCCATTCCAATGCATTTGATTTTTTTCGTTGCCATTAATCGTTATATCATGCATACCATTCGTGATGCTGTTTTCAAATTTGATTTCTTTGGCTGCGTACGAAAAAGAAATTGGATAAAAATTATTTTCTTGATTTTGAATATAAAGCGTTCGTATGCATCCTCCGCTTCCACATGTTTGTGCATTATTGATTTGTGCAATGACATCTAATAATGAATCGGTATTGATGTATGTAGTTTCAATCGAGATCTCTGTATTTTCTGGGATTGGTGTTTTGTCCTTCAGGATTGTGTCATTGTAATGTACAATGATTATTTTTCGAAGCTCGTCATTATGTATACCACTCATTATTAATGATGCATTGCTAATGTATCGTTTAATTTCAGTTTTTACTAAATTCCCTGCCATATATATAATTGCAATGAGTATTCCTACAATTATGATTCTTTTCATAAACTACATTTAATTACTGAGGCAGATAGCTCATGGGGTCAATATATGCATCTGTTGCAGCAACGGGTGTTGTTGCTGCGCCACAGCTCGTCACAGCCTTAATTTCATTAAACTTACGTACCGAAACACCCGCTTTTGCATATACTGTAAAATGAAGATGTGGACCTGTGGAGTAGCCTGTATTACCAGAATAACCAATTATGTCACCTGTCGAGACTTGTTGTCCTGCCACAACACTAATAACACTTTGGTGTGCATAGAGTGTTGCCAAACCATTTGGATGGTCTATCAGTGTCCACTTGCCCCACGAATAGCATCCCACAACTGCATCGGTATCACCCGTTGCACGGACAGTACCTGATAGTGGTGCGGTGATTGGTGTGCCTCGTGGGACACCTATATCAATTCCAGGATGGTATGGGCGTCCTGCATAGATTGATGCATTTTGCTTTGCAAATTCAGTACCACCAAATAATTGTGTAATAACACCATTCACTGGCCACTTGAATACAGGTGTTCCTTTTGGTGGAATGGTATTTGGGTCAAGAATAAATTTAAGTTTTGATTCAAAATCACGAAGCTCTTTGAGAATTAATTCTTTTGCTGTTTCCTTTTGTTTTAGTAATTTTTGATATTGTGCTTCTTCATTTTTTGTCGCTGATAATAATTGTGCTTTTTCCGTCTTATTACCCACAAGAACCTCGTTTTGATCACTGTATTGTGCTTTTAGTTTTAGGAGGTCGTTTTTTTTCTGTGTATCAGTAAGATGCTTATCACTGAGTATATTTTTTTGCTCACTGAGCATATGAACCTCATCAGCAATGTATGCTCGAATTTGTTGTAAATTATCAATTTCACCCCAAAATGTAGAAAGGTTTTCCTGTTTCAAAAGCACTTCTATCATTGAGGTGTCATCAAGTGCATTGAGAGTTTGCAGTGTTTCTGATATGGCGTGCCTTCTTGTCTCAATAGTATGTGTTGTTCTATCTATTTCGAGTGAAAGTTTATTAATTTCAAGATCGGTAGCATTAATTTTATTTTGGGTATATGAGATATCTGCTTGTACTTTTTTACGTTCAAGTTCAAGTTGATTAATTGCCTTTTGTAGGCTAGATTTTTGTCCACCTACTTTTTTTAACTCTGTTTGGTATCCAGCAATTTCCTTCTCAATATCTTTTAGTCTGTTGTTACGTTCTTCGATTTGCGTTTTTAATGTATCTATTTCAGTTTGTTGCGCAAAAATTGGAAGTACGTGTATGAAAAAAATAATTGCGAACGCAAAAAAACAACACGTGGTCAATACTAATCTATGAATAGGTTTTTTATATAATGAATACATTGTATGAACACAAAAACTATTACGAATATATAATCGTACTTATGTGTCTCTTAGAATTGTATCACAGACTAATTTTATTCGTTTGTAGGATTCAGCAGAACCGATAATATGAATGACCGTAAATGGGTCAGGTGAACGTTCTCGTCCTGTGAGGGCTACTCGGAGAGGCCATAAGACTTCCCCTTTGCCTATTTCCTCTGCATAGTGCCAAATTGCCTCTTTTACTATTTCAATTGAA
>JAHFMK010000037.1 GCA_023264435.1 Candidatus Kaiserbacteria bacterium | reverse complement strand
ACAACCGTCATTTGAAGAAAGAACGGCAACAGGTTTTTTCTGTAAATCAGGGCGAAAAAGTCGTTCACACGATACAAAAAAATTATTGCAATCAATGAGCCCTATCATTTTTATATTATATCAAATATATATAATTCACATGGCCGACTTACGATGTCGGCCATATTTAGATATAATTAATATATATGGATATATATCATGTACTCAATCGAGGTGTAGATAAGCGTATTATTTTCCTTGACAGTCAGGATCATGCTCGTTTTGTGCACAACATGTTCGAGTTTAACTCAAACACACCCGCAAACCACACTTATCGTAATAAAATGGCCGACATCGTAAGTCGGCCATACAAGACAGAAAAAATTGTTGATATTCATGGATGGTGTTTGATGAAGAATCATTATCACCTACTTCTTAGTGAACGGATTGATGGTGGCATGAGTCTTTTTCTTCGCAAACTCAATGTTGGTTATGCTAAATATTTCAATGAACGATATAAACGTTCGGGAACACTTTTTCAAGGTCGTACGAAAAAAATTTTAATCGACTCAGAAGCATATTTTTTACATATTTTAAACTATATTCATTTTAATCCGCTTGATACACATATCTCATCCGCTGATTGGCGCACAAGAAACATTGCCGATGTCCATGAAGCACTTGAAGTTCTTAAAAAATATCGTTGGAGTAGCTATCTTGATTATGTTGGAGAAAAAAACTTCCCTTCTGTACTCACCACTTCTCTATTTCAAGAGGTATTTAATAATAATTATAAAAAACAAGCTGAAAATTATTTACGTGATATTGATACAAGTACAATACAAAAATTACTTCTCGAATAAGAGCCGATGGCCGACTTACGATGTCGGCCATTATTTTAGTTTATTAAATGTAATTATTTGTTACAGTGGTAATTAATTCGTTATATAATTCCATGGTATTTTATACATAGTACCTTGAAATCAAGACTTTTTTCAGTAGAGCACAAGGAGTGCTGCACATGACTAACAATCAAAAACCCGCACTTCGTGCGGGTTTTTTCTTTTTTATCTTCTATTCTTTTCTACTACACAAACTGTCGCACACTCCCCACCACAACGCCCCATACGAAGCAATCATCGTGCTCAGAAACAGCGATTGGTGCGTATTGCTCATTCTCTGATACAAGCAAGTGTGTGTTCCCTTTTGCACGTAAACGTTTTACTACCATTTCGCCATATACTGCCGCAACCACAATTGAACCATCACGAGGATTTAATGACCTGTCCACCACCAGTACATCATCAGAAAAAATACCTGCACCCTCCATAGAGTCTCCAGAGACACGCACAAAAAAAGTACTTGATGGATTTTTGACTACCAAATCATTGATATCAAGCACTTTTTCTATCTGGTCATCTCCGGGGGACGGAAATCCCGCTTGTGGACGCGAACTGTATAATGGAATTTGTGTAGCAGATTCTGCAACACCTCCCAAATAGTCTACTGTTGTTTTTTCTGAACGACGCATATGTTAGCTAATTACAACACCCGTCGTAAGTATCATATGTACATAAAAAAGAAATGCCATAGTAGCAAGTAAGCCACCAGCGTATGCAATTTGTAATGGATTTTGTCGTCTCCATTCAACCACAATTGAGACAATGAGTGCGAGCGAAACCACCATCGCAAAAAAACCATACAAATATTGAAGCCAAAGACTTGATTGTGTGACACTCTTTTCAAAGATAGTTGTCCCTGATACGCCCGTGCTTCCATTTTTCCAATCCATGAGTGCTGGTACACCGTCACGTGACGTAGATGCAAAACTAGATGATATTCCAGATATCTCATTTGTTTGTATCGTTTCTGTTATAGGTTGTGATGTTGTTGCTTGAAATGAGGCAGTTTCGTTCGTGGTACTCGATATGTTTTCAGATACTAATTCTGCAACTGGCTTTGTTGAAGTAGATGTTTCGAGTTGTGATACGTGCTCTGAAAGAACATTTGTATTACGAGGGGGCACAGATTCAACAGAAGTGGATGACGTCTCTTCTGCAATGGAAGTGTTTGCAGATTGCTGTGTCACGACTGTTGTAGGAGACGTTGATTTTCTTGGTGTACCAAAAAGCTGAACAACAAAGATAGTAGGCGTACCATTATACTCACCTTTTGCAGTACCTACACCAATTTCTGTATAATTTCCATTCATTATATTGGCACGATGTGTCGGTGATTTCATCCATGCATCAACTACATCACCTGAATCAACAAAACGTACTGCGAGATTTTCTCCTGCATAAACATAATCATATCCCGCTTCATCAAACCAGTGCCACGGAGATACACCTGTTGGACTATAATGTGCGAAATAGCTATTTTTTGCCATATCATCCGCCTTGAGTTTTGCTGCAGTATCAAGAATTGTGTTTCGATGAAGTGTATTGAGTGTATTTTCTCGCTCTTGATTCGTAAGATCCACAATTACCGCAGGTAAAATACTTGAAACCATCCACTCAGACCCAATCCATACAAGTGCCTGAATATTTGCCATTGCAAACGTAAGGAGCACCAGAAAAAGCATAATGCCCATCGAAAACTTTTCCAAAAAATGAGGGCTGAATGAATTTTCTTCACAAGGAATAAAAAGGTGTTTAATACGCTTCCACATAATATCTATTGTATCGTAGTTTTCTTTGTTTCGGAATATCAATAAAAATGAGCACCAAAAATCCCACCTTCGTGGGATTTTTGGTGCTCTATATCACCCTCTACTAATTAGGCAATGAATCCCAAAATCCATACATCGATGCTGCAAGAGCAGTGGATATCTTCGGCGTTGCATTGCCAGTCGATTCTGTAATAGGAAGTGCATCCTGACTATTGTTATATGCATCAAGTTGTGATGCATATAACAATATTGCTTGCGTATTACTTAATGCCCACGCGTTTGCAGAATTTATAAGCATATTTTGCGTTATATTACTGCATCCAAATGCCTTACAATTAAGTTTTGTTGTCAGCCACTGTTGGAGCATCTGCATACGAGCCTGATCAAGTGACGTTCTCTTTCCTCCCACACTCAATTTAGGAATACTTGAGTAAAATCCAGCAAACAATTTACCAGTGGTATTGATGTTTTTACCACCAATGGTGAGACCACCTATCATTGTATTAAATATACCTGATGTATAGGTGGTGTGTGTCTGCCAAAATCCTTGTGTTCGAGTAGCAGGAATCTTGAAATTTCCAAAGTTCTTTCCGGTAACATCTGTGCCGGAAATAACAGAAATTGTATACGTGCCAGGAAGAGCAGGGAATGTTTGTTGCCAGCCAGATTGTTGTATCTCACGTACTGTATACGTACCAAGAGGAAGATTAGTAAATGTATATACACCAGAAGCATTCGTCACTGCTGTAGTAGTCCCTACTCCATTAAAGAGGGTGATATTCCATCCCGCGATACCAATCTCACCTACATCTTTTACACCATTACCATTTATATCATTCCATTTTATTCCCGATATTTTTCCAAGTTTAAAGTTACCAAAATTAACATTAGTTACTTTTTCACCAAGTCCTAGTGTAATTGGGGCAGGACTTATAGATGTCTGTATCCACCCAGTTTGTTGTACTTCAGTAATTGTGTACGTCTCAACACTGAGACCAGTAAAGCTATATTCACCATTTGCATCAGTAATTGTGGTGAGATTGCCTGGATTAAGGGTAATAGTCCAACCCGCAAGTCCATTTTCACCATTATCTTTTACACCATTCGCATTTAGGTCCTCATACTTCATTCCATGTATCTCCGCAGGAATATCATTATTTGTAATCGTACATGTTTTTGTTTCGCCCGCAATCAAGGTCACCGCACCTGTTATCGAATTACAATCACCAGAAATAGTCGCAGTGTAATCATCATTACTCGTTTCTGAAACAGTATAGCTTCCAGAGTTAAATGTAGTAGTCGCTCCTGAGATTACATTCGTCGTATTCACAAAGAGTGGAAAGTCTGAAACTGTCTTTTTGCCACCATTATCGTTTATAACCACCTTCATAACAACAATCTTCGCTGGCTTCTCTTCGTTCGTGATGGTACAGGTTTTGTGTTCTCCAGAGCCAAGTACTACGACTCCGTCTTCATCACAGTCACCTGAGAATGTCTGTGTGTATTGTGGGTCAACAACTTCAGTAACAGTGTGACTTCCTGAATCGAAGACTGTCGCAGTGTCGAGGGTTACTTCAGTAGTATCAACCTTGTATGGATCAAAGTCAGTAACACTTTTATTTTGACCATGGTTAATCACTTTCTTCTTTACCGTGATGTCAGAAAGTTTCTCTTCGTTGGTAATTGTACATGACTTTGTTTGTCCGGGAACGAGCGTGATATTTCCTTGTGCATCACAGTCTCCAGAGTACGTTGCAGTGTAGTTTACATCTTGATTTTCTGACACTACGTAACTTCCAGAATTCATGGTTGTTGTAGTATCGAGTGTTACCGTCGTTTCACCTATCTTATATGGTGCGAAGTGTGATGCATTATCTGAAAGACCGTGATTAATAACAATCTTATGCACTACAACTTTTGAAGGTTCTTCTTCGTTCGTAATCGTACATGACTTTACGTCAGCGAGTCCGAGCGTTATCGAACCATCCGGTGCGCAGTCACCTGTAATTGTTGAAGTGTAACTAGCGTCACCTGTTTCTGAAACAGTGTGAGCACCCGCATTGAATCCGTTCTGTTCACCGCTCGTAACACCTGTTGTATCAACAAAAAGTGGAAAATCAGTGACATGTTTATCTTGTCCATGGTTGATAACTACTTTTGTAAGTGTAAGTTTTGGTTGAATATCGTTATTGGTAATCGTACAAGTCTTTGTTGTTCCAAGCGGAACAGTTACCGTTCCATTTGAGGCACAATCACCTCCCCATGTTCCTACTTGATAACCAGGAAGGTTAGTCTCCCCTGCAGTATGTGTACCTGGATTAACTGGAACTGCGACTGCATCTAATACTGAATTACCATCGACAGTGAGGAGAAAATCGTCTGCAGATTTTGTACCTCCGTTATCGTTTACGACGGTTTTATCGACGATAAGGTATGACTGCTGATCGTCGTTGGTAATTTCACAAGTCTTATTATCGCCAAGCGCAAGTGAAACGGTCCCGTCTGCAGAACATGCATTGCTCCAATCCGATGCAGTGTATCCCGTGAGAGTTACTTCAGACGCAGTATGTAAACCAATCGTCATTGTCTGTGCAACTGCCCATGGAGTATTATTACCATCAATTTTTCCCTGGAAGTCACTTACGACAGCAGATCCACCGTTATCGTTAACTACATGCTTCACGATGGTAAGTCTTGGCGCAATAGCAGTGTTTGTTACTGTACAGGTTGCTGAACCCCCGTTCGAAATCACAAGCCCAGTACAATTACTGTACGTTGTCGCATATCCAGTGACAGTTGGTTCAGTAACTGAGTACGTTCCAGCGTTTACGGTAAGATCATTTTGACCATCAGATTCAAATGCAGTTGCGATACCTTCATTTACCGTGAATGAAAATGATGATGGTCCCGTTGTAGCTCCCGTATTTCCATTATCTACCATCTTCTTCACAATAAGTGTCCCTGGTTGGTCATCGTTCGTAATGGTACACGTCTTTGTTTCACCGAGTGCAATCGTCCCTGAACAATCTGCTGATGCAGATGTCTGTGTGTAGCCAGTGATTGTACCTTCGGTTACGGTGTATGCACCAACAGTTGTGAGTGTTTTATCTGTTCCCGCTGATTCGGCTCCTGCAAATGTGTTTCCTCCTGTTGCAGTCACCCCACCGATAGTCATTGAAAAATCAGAAGCAGTCTTTGT
>JAHFMK010000036.1 GCA_023264435.1 Candidatus Kaiserbacteria bacterium | reverse complement strand
CCCCACAATATCTTTTAAAGGATATTTAAATTTAAATCTATATTTATCATCCCGATATGTTTTCTAATCTACGGTTTTATCTGTGAATGTTGGAGTCAGTGTTGGCGAAGGAGTTTTTGTATGAGTAGGAGTTGGCATGAGTTGCTGAGCAATCGGTTACGACTTTTTAAGAAAAGCAAAATATGTAACTGCTCCCATACCAACGACGGCAAACGCAATATTTGCACATCCTATCTGGTGCAAGTGAGAAAAATCGAACCCTTCCGGTCTCACTTGTAGGGTGATATAAAAGATAGCCCGCAGTCACAATCTGATATTACAACACCTTATTGTTATAGCTTAATTTAATAAACTCCCCCGGTACAATCGAACCAGCATTTCCGTTTATTTGGACTGCCGGAAAAATGTAACTTGGTAAATCGAGTGTCTTATCTCTTTCGCTCCGTAATTTTACAAACTCATCTTTAGAAATTCCATCACGAACATGAATATTATTTTGTCGTTGTTCTGCAACCGTTGTTTTATAAAGTAACTCACGTTTTTTCCCTTCAGGGTAATCATGACAAATATACATCTCAGTTTCTGATGGGAATGTTTCGAGTATAGTCCTGACTGAATCATACATAGTCTCAGCACTTCCTCCTGGGAAATCACACCGCGCTGTGCCTGAATCAGGAGCCAGTAACGTGTCTCCTGTAAAAAGAATACCGTCAATAACATAGACCATGTCAGCCGGTGTATGCCCAGGAGTATGAATAGCTCGTGCCTTTAAGTTTCCGATCATGAACTCCTCTTCGTCTGAAAAGAGATGATCAAATTGAGATCCATCAGTCTTGAAATTGTCATTGAGGTCAAACACTTCTTTCAGGTATTTTTGTACCTCCGTGATTTTGTAACCGATCGCTTTCTTACCTCCTACCATATCTTTAAGATAACTTGACGCCGAAATATGATCAGCGTGCATATGTGTCTCAAGTATCCACTCATTTATTAAGTGATGTTCCGTGATGTATGCAATAACTTTGTCAGCTAACACTGTATCAGTCTGGACATTCTTATGATGGTAATCGAGAACAGAATCAATGATTGCTGATTTTTTTGTAACAGGATCAGATACAACATAGGTGATGGTATGCGAGTCATCATCAAAAATTGGGTGGACGATTACGCTGTGTTTTACATGCATATATTATTTATTCCAAGGCATCTTACTTAATAACAGAGCCATCCCACACCAACCAGTGAGACCTGACACAAGTAACCCTAGAGATACAAAAAATGGAATTAAAATGAATGCGTACGCTACGAAATGAGTAAGTAATACCCCACAGAGCACTAGACCTCCGGCACCAATAAACACTTGTCGCATTATAGGGAGACGACTTGTATGAGATACGGTCTCGTGACCGGCCTCCTCCCATGCCAACAATCCGCCTTCCACGTTTATAAGTTCAGCCGTAACGCCGAGCGACAGTAGTTTTTCAATAGCCTGTCGTCCACGGTTACCGGAACGGCAATGGATATAAACTGTTTTCTTTTTGTTTAGCTCGTCTATTCTAGAGTGAAGGGTATCAAGCGGTACACTACGCACCCCTTTAATGTGTTTTTCTTTATATTCAGCTGGTGTGCAGACATTAATGAAATCAACGGTCGAATTATTTGCTTCTCTTTCAATCGCTTCTTTGAAGGCGGAAATGGAAATATGTTTCATAAATTAAGCGTTAATGACTTGAATAAGGGCACGATAGGTAGTATCAGAATCTTGCTTTTTAGAGAGATATTTATGTTCAAGAAAACACGAAACAAACGTCATGCGAAGGGTAGAAAAAGAACGAGAGGCTGCTTTTAAGGTAAGGGCTGCTTTTTTACAATCGGGCTCTGTTGAGGCTAGTTCTTTTTTAATTGATTGTAATTGTCCCTCGAGCCGGCTTATGTGGTGAATTAATTTCTGTTTGTCTGATTGCATACAGCACAGTATAACATACCCTAGGGGGTATGTGCAAGATTGCAAAGTAGCTGCGGTAATTGACGATACTCCATTTCTTCATTCAGGTAAAAATGTACTCCCCGAATTAGTTTTGAGAAATTTACTCGTTGATATATTTGTGCTTGATAATGGTGGTTCGCAGAAAACTGAAGGTCAGGTCGCTTCAGAAAAACTATCCTTTGCAAAAGGGTTTGCCATTGCGAACGCCAATCATTCTTATAGAAACGAAAATAGAAAATTTGTTTATGAAGAAGTGGCTGATCAGCTCTTATTCAGCAACATAATAATTTAACCTGATGATGGTTAATGAAAGGATTGATTTATTTTATTTCTGAAGGCCAACTTTATGCTGAACGAGATTAGCCTTTGAACCCGTTACTGGGCATCAATTAACGTCTATAATACTTTTACCAATTTAATTCGAAGGGGAAATAAAAATGCTACATAAAACATTCCAGTGTGACCTCTTGATGCTGAGGCAATACCTTTACCTACCCAAGTGTTCAGTCCAATATGATGATGATATCCTCCCACCAAAAGTAACACTACTGAATCAGTATAGCGTGATGATATTTTAAACCCTAAAAGATACCGATAAAAACCCAGTGACTGATTAAATCAGAAACAATTAGGTGTATATGCCTAACTATGTGTCTTTGTGTGCCACATTCTTAGTAGATTACTTTATAAACAATCTAAATAATATTTACAGATTATCTTTAGTCGCTAATCCTGGCACTCTTTAGTGCCTTTGCCCACCATAAAAGTTGCGTAATCATTGATTGAGCTTTGTCACCGTAGTTTGCCAGCAAAGCATCTGAGTCACCACCACCCATTACAACCGGAAAATATTGTTCTCCATTGATATGAATTGCTTCACGAATTGGTGCCATTTGGAGTTCGATAGTGATAAGACGCAACTGTTCAACTGCACGAGCACCACCAACACTACCGTAACTTACAAAACCCACTGGCTTGTTGTTCCATTCAGGAGAAACCCAGTCGATAGCATTTTTTAATACAGCCGAAGTTCCATGATTATACTCTGGTGTAACCATAATAAATGCGTCGGCTTCGTCCACCTTTTGGGTAAAGCGAGCGATAGCTTCATTTTCATATGGTTTTGTTTTGAAAGACGGGCTAATAACCTGGTCGAAAAACGGCATCTCATAATCCTGTAGGTCAAGAACCTCAACCTCTATTCCATCTTGTTTTTGTATTTCAGTTGCAATCCAAGCTGCTGCTTTATCACTAAACCGCCCTTCACGAGTACTGCCAGCAATTACTTTAATGTTCATATTTATATTATTATTCTAACAATCCCTCTTCCTTCATCGCTGCTTGAACTGACGGTCGATTAGCAATTTTCTCTATATACGCAGTGATGTTTGTGTATTCTGATATGTCGATACTCATCATCTTACACCAACTAAGAATAGTAAATAGATACGCATCTGCGATGGTAAATGTTTTGCCTAACAAAAATTCGTTGCTTGTAAGTTGTGTTTCAACAATCCGCAAGCGGGCTTGAATTCGTTTTACTACTTGCTCAACGCCCGCTTCACTTAATGCGTCTGGGGTGAAGAACGTGCCAATAGCTTTATGGAGCTCAGAGCTGATAAACGTCAGCCATTCTTGTAACTGGTATCGTTCAAACGTTCCGGCCTCAGGCGTTAGGTTCTTTTCTGGATGTAGGTCTGCGAGATATTGTAAGATAGCCACTCCTTCAGAGAGATTTTTTGTTTGATCAATCTCGAGGTAAGGAACATACCCTTTTTTATTGATACTAAAAAAGTCTTCTCCGCTCTCAGTAGTATGTGTTTTGAGGTCAACTTTGATTGTTTTTGTTCCAATACCTAGTTCAGATATAACGATATGTGAAGCAAGTGAACAAGCTCCTGGTGAATAGTATAGTTTCATTTTTTGTCGAATAGTTAATGTACAAAATAACTTTATAAATTAAAGTTATCGACAACAGTATAGCAAGTAGGTTTAATTTGTAAAGTTATCTCAATTGATATATTATATGAGAGTGAATTCAGTTACAGAAAAAGGCACCTGCCCAGCAGCGCAATTACTTACTGTGCTTAGCAAACGGCATATGCTTATTCTCTTGCATACTTTAACAGGAGAATCATTGGGCTTTAATGCCTTGCAGGAGAAACTTGCGATTAACACCGCCTCTCTTAGTCGTCGTCTACAAGAACTTGAGGGTGAAAAACTCATCGAGAAAACTGCCTGTCCAACTGACTCGCGTTTTCACTACTATCAACTTACCAAACGAGGGAAGAAAATCAGTGCTCTTATTGAAAAGTTTCAATAATCTAAAACGACTCAATTTATGACGGGTTGGTATCATCGTTACTTACTCGAATGATTTTCGATAAACTTAAATCTATGGAGAATTGAAATGTCTTCCGGTAAATTTAATCCTTGAAGAAGCTCACCGATATATCTCAAATGATTCGCAAAAGAACGTAATTAAATCAAACTTAATCTTTGAGAGAGTTGCTAAAGAAGACAAAAAGTATGGTCTGTTTCTACTTATTTCCTCACAGCGGCCGAGTGAATTGTCCAAAACAGTTTTATCGCAATGTAACAATTTTATCGTTCATCGAATACAAATTTCCGCCGACCTCTCACATATCCACCGAATAACACCGTATACATCTGAAGCAACCTTGAAAAAACCACCATCTATTCCAACTCAACATGCCTTAATCTTCGGAAGTGCAATAAATATCCCTACGCTGTATAAAGTAAAAAATGCTGGCCCACCACCACTGAGCAACAACAATAAAGTCATCGAAAACTGGTTTGTTGATAAAGAACAAGAATTTGATATCTAAACAATAAAACCACTCAAATTGAGTGGTTTTATTGTTAGCTAGACTTACTAATGTTTATGAGGCGTTTAAGCCTCTCAGTAGGTCTCGCTAGTATGTGCCCCCTCTCAGTCTCGGAATTGTAGCCATCAAGCACCACAAGGGTTTATGGCGAATCTTCTCCTCCAGAATTGAAGCCTCCCAGTAGGGTCATTTAAATGTGAAAATCTGACATATCGTACACCCCAAGGGCATTTCTGGGATTTTGCATTACAAGGCTCAAAATAAGGGTATTGCATTTGAAATGTCAGAAATCGCTAGTCAGAAATGCGATTTAGTATAATAGAGGTATATGAACAACGATTACACACTCTCTATCCTCCGTGACGCTCTCACACAGAGGAAGAAAATTGAGGACCAAGTACGCAAGAGCCTTGAGCCAATCATGCCCACTCTCCGCTTTATTGCTGAAGTGAACAAGATCTATCAAGACGTATACGGCACAGCTGAGACAACGGTTGAAGAGGTGGAATTACCAGAAAGTGAAGAAGCCGAAGAACAAGAATGACGTGCTGTTTATGGAGCCAAAGGTAAAGTTGCCCGCGGACGCAAAGTGGGCAGACATCACTATCACTTTCAAGAATAGTCAGGATGTGGAAGTGCAGTATAAAGACACTAAAATGGGAGTCTTCAGTCACGAGCAGTTGGGGTTTGCTCGAGGCAATACCGAAATGAACTCACCCAATAAGCTCTGGTTGCTGTTGGAAATGCTAGCGATGGCAGAAGAGTTTGTAAGTGATAAAAAGGTCGTACTGACCAAAGGACACTTGAAGGATGTATTTCAGTGCAAGGATGAGAACGTAGTTGAAAAGCAAAAGAGTAGCCTCTCCATGTCGCTCCGTCTTGCTCTTGGTATCCAAGAGGAGCCGTTTGAAAAATACACACCAGAGCAAGGATACCGACCAAAGTTTAGACTTCGACCTGTACCGCTTCTGCGTGGTGATGGTGAACTCCACCCATCAGGACACCAACATCTCGACATCTATTCTGACGACTAGGTAACGAGTACTAAAATCTTT
>JAHFMK010000035.1 GCA_023264435.1 Candidatus Kaiserbacteria bacterium | reverse complement strand
ACAAAAAAATGAGTAAAGATACTGGTATATCCACCCAAATATAATTGAGTAACTGAATGCAAATCAACACTTGTCGAAACTGTGGGGAGCAGTTGATGGCTAAATTTCTTATTATTTCGTGTTGTAGGTTTTCCAAAACTTTCAGCAAGTAATTGACGATACCAATACCCAAGTGCTGAAAGTTTTGGTTCGAACGTAAAAAAATTATACGTATGATATCCACGTTGTGCGTACAATCCCAAAGATACAGACCTTTCACCGTGCACAAGAAGTGTCTCTGGTAAAAGAGCATCTTTTGCTCCTGCACAAAGCGCA
Source organism: Candidatus Kaiserbacteria bacterium (assembly GCA_023264435.1). Classification (GTDB taxonomy): domain Bacteria; phylum Patescibacteriota; class Minisyncoccia; order Phycocordibacterales; family UBA918; genus Damh-18. The sequence goes on along the minus strand of JAHFMK010000035.1, from coordinate 5,825 downwards.
CTCACATCAATACCGAGTAGCGTAAGCGGTACAATTCCCACAGCGGTAAAGACAGAATACCTCCCACCAATACTTTGTGGAATAGTAAATGTAAGTATTTTTTGTTTTTTTGCACGCATGAGCAATTCACTCTCAGTATCACTTATCACAATCACACATTCAGTGTATGTCTCACCAAATTTCTGTTTTAACATCGATATTGCTGTTCCCGCATTCCAAATAGTCTCGGTGGTAGTACCCGACTTACTGACAATTACCACAGCAATATGTTCTGATTTTTTTGTTTTTTTAAGTAGACCTTCAAACGCTTCAAGTGCATCAGTTGAAAGTGCATCGAGAACCGTAAGTGTTGGACTATCATGTTTTTTGAGTGCATGGTAGACCGCTTCGGTACCAAGACTAGAGCCACCAATGCCTATTAACACAACGTGTTTCACTGCTGAGAATCGAGTGAGTGATTTTTTGATCTTATTTTGATACGACACATCACCCGCGACAGACAGTGCCGATTCAGGATGTTCATATTTTTTTGAAGAGATAACAGAAGATAAAAATTCAGTATAGGTGTGTGCCTTTTTATACATCTTCATGGCATCACGTTTTGAAAAAATATTATTGTGTATAGTAGTATCCATGAAAAATATTATATTTGTCGAGGTGAAGAAAGATTTACATTCTTTATGATATATTCATACGCCTCATCAACTGAATCAACGATATGCATAAGCTCAATATCCTCTTTTGTGATAGTTCCATATTTTTTGTACAATTGTTTTTCGAAAAAATCAATAAGTGGACTCCAAAAATCTTTTCCGTAGAGTACCACAGGAATCTTTTGAATTTTCTTTGTTTGAATAAGAGTAACAATTTCAAACATCTCATCCATGGTCCCAAAACCCCCCGGAAAATACACATACACTTCTGATGCAAATGAGAGCATCACTTTTCGAGAAAAGAAAAAATGAAAACTTTCTGATTCAGTGACGTACGGATTGAGCTTCTGCTCCATCGGAAGCTGTATATTAAGTCCTACTGATTTCCCTCCTACTTTAAATGCACCAACATTTGCCGCCTCCATTATTCCTGGACCACCACCTGTAATAATCGTAAAACCTTTCTTTGCAAGCTTTGAAGCAAGCTGTTCCGCTTCCTTATATGCAGGATCTTGTGGTTTGAGTCGGGCACTTCCGAAAAAAGTCGCGGCGGTACTGTATTTTCTCAAAATATCAAATCCTGTCACAAACTCAGACATAATGCGAAATATTCTCCATGACTGAATAGCATCATCTGTCTCAAACAAGTCAGTCATAATACGACAATGCATATCACGTGTATCTGTGGCAATAGGAAACTTACTCTTCGATTTTGTCTCTTTTTTCATGCTCTTAAATAATTTTTGCATCTGCATATTTTATCATGTGTCTACAACCACGGTATCGAAAATTGTTCAAATTCGGGGAGAAGTTTTTTATTGTACAAAAGTCTACTAATTACTTCTGCATGGCAGAGAGCACCTGTAAGTGCGTTATGTGGTTCTGGTTCGTCTGCTATACCACAATAGTTGAGCACCGCATCAAGATTAAGTGCCGACCTGCGATGCTGTGCATCCACAGGTGGAGTCAGGCCTCTCTGTACCATATGCATATAACAAAGCGTGTGTGTATCTATGGTACGATGTGCTAAATCCCATGAAATCCCCTCACGATGTGCCCCTGCTTTAAGATAGTCTCTATCAAATGAAACATTTTGACCAGCGAGCGTGCGGTCAGCCATATGTTGCGACCATTCAAAAAATGCACGGACAATTTCTCCTTCTGTTTTCTTCAAAGGGTCTGTTATTTGTTCTCTGGTAAACCCATTGACGGCAAGTGCATCCTCCATAATATGTGCACCATCCCATATTCGACATTCTTCATAAAATCGATGTGTTGGATTATCAAAATCAAGTGCCCCAATTGAGACAATGGAATGCTTCTCATACTCTGTTCCCGATGCTTCAATATCTACCACTATCATAGTGTTATCAGTATATCATGTCATTTCATTGAATGCGTAGTAAAATACATGCTATGCATATTACGTTATCAATATCGTGGAAAAACATATTACACAATGAAATTGAGAAAGTGTATTTCAAAAAACTTATGGAGGATATTTCACAGGAGTATGTAAAAGAAGAAAAAATATTCCCTCATTTCAATGATGTATTTGAAGCATTTGTGCTCTGTCCTTTTGAGACCGTGAAGGTTGTTATTCTTGGACAAGACCCCTATCACGGTGAAGGACAGGCACATGGACTTGCATTCTCAGTATCAGATGGAGTTCGCATTCCCCCTTCGCTTCAAAATATATATAAAGAATTACAGAGTGACCTTGGTGTTGCTATTCCAAAATCTGGCAATCTTTCACATTGGGCAAAACAAGGTGTTCTTTTACTCAATACCACACTCACCGTACAAGAAGGAAAACCAGCATCACATCAAGGATTTGGTTGGGAGATATTTACTGATGCAGTTATTCAAAAAATTTCTGATGAAAAAAGTCATGTTGTTTTTTTACTGTGGGGAAATTATGCACAACAGAAAATTGCTCACATCGACACCACAAAACATTGTGTCCTCACTGCACCACATCCATCACCACTCTCTGCTCACCGTGGATTTTTTGGGTGTCGACATTTTAGTAAAACTAACGCATATCTCGTCGAACATGATGTCAAACCTATACTATGGTGAAATATCTATTATATTCCTTTACAATTTGCTGAGGGCGTATACCCTGCTTTTTCAGCTTCCTCCTTTGTCGCAAACCATATTTTATTTTCTTCTTTAATCTGTTTTGCACTTCCACACCATGGTAAGTGGTACTTTGTACCACTTTTTGAAGCAACGTATGCACCCTGTATATTTTTTAAGGGTATCGCTGTCTGTTCCTGAACGTTTGTTTGTGTTTTTCTTGTCTGTGATTGATTGTTTATTTCTGAGAGAGAATCATCCCCGGCGGTCACAACAGCACTCTGTGTTGTAGTATTTAAGCTTTTTGCGATACTTCCCTGTATAGACATTCTCCCGAGCACAAAGGAAAGCACTGTGCTTACGACAATGATTAGAATAAGTACCATATCAGTACCCAAACCCAAACGCTTGAATTTTAGTAATAATTCTTGTATACTCATGCCATTATTATACATGAACCCTATGGGGAGATTTCCGCATAGTGCATTTAGTTATATAAGACAATATGGCAACAAAAAAAGCGGGCGGTAGCGCAAAAAATCTCACCGATTCAAAGCCAAAGTATCTTGGGGTTAAGCGTGCGGATGGTCAACTCGTGAAGACGGGAGAAATTATCGTTCGTCAACGTGGCACCAAGATTGAAGCAGGAAAAAATGTTCGTGTTGGAAAAGACCATACGCTTTACGCAGGAACTCCTGGACGTGTATCATTTGGAAGTATGCGAAAAACCAACTTCACTGGAAAAATAACAAAGAAAAAGCGTGTTTCTGTGGTTGTATAAATTTTGAATATACTTGCTCAGTATGTACACAATAGAAAGGGCGCTCACAAAGTGAGCGCCCTTTCTATTGTGTACATTACAAATACCAATTATGAACCACGTACGATAGTTACTGATTCAATAACAACAGGAACTACGGGGAGGTCTCTCTCACCTGTTTCAGTTGCAGATATTGCGTCAACAACATCCATACCTTTAATAACTCTTCCGAATACCGGATGCTTTGAGGTAAATGGTTCCTTATTAAAATCAAGTCCCGTATTATCAACTGTATTAATAAAGAATTGACTTCCTCCAGAATTTGGCTGACCTGTGTTTGCCATTGCTATTGTACCTCGAACATTACTCAGTATTGGGTCCGCAACAAACTCATCTTGAATGGTATATCCTGGTCCTCCGGTACCATACGTAGAAACGTCAGTCCCCTTCGTGTTAGGGTCACCGGATTGAATCATGAAATTTTTAATGATTCGATGAAACTTAATACCATCATAGAACTTTTCATTTGCAAGCTTCTCAAAATTATTAACGGTGATTGGCATTTTATCTTCAAATAACTCAATTTCAATAGTGCCCTTATTTGTTTTTATTACTGCTTTTGGATTCATAACATTTGTGATTATGGGATTATTAGTTTTTATTGATTCTGGTGATAATGGTCCTTTAAGCTCTGAATTCTTATCAAGTAATACTTCTGGCTCACGATTATTTCGGTCAATCCATAGTCCAATAAGTCCTATAAGAATGATTGAAAGACCAATAACACCAATGATTTGTTTTATACTTGCCATATTCTATTATTTTTTAATAACTGAAAGTCGCACTGTACCGTGTACTTCTCCCTGTACGAGTGAAATGATATGCACGCCAATTTCCTTGATTGGGTGATTCAATACTACATTTTGTTTTGTAATATTAAAACCTTCTTTATGTAATACCTCTATAATATCCTCTGCATGAATACCTTTAAATAGGTGTCCTTTTTCATTCGCTTCAACAGTGTACACAATGTCTTTATTTTCGACATGTGCAAGTGCTGCACGAAATTGTGCTATTCGATTTTGTTCTTGTTCTGTATGTTTAAGAACTACCGCAGAATGTTGTTTGATATTTTCATCAGTTGCAGACTTTGCTAATTTTCGCGGAATCAAAAAATTTACCGCATGTCCATCAGGGACATCTTTGACTTCACCCTTTCGTCCCAATCGTGCCACATCTTTCAAGAGAATAATTTTCATACATCATTGTGTGCATACATTACTTACAATCAGCGTTTGTAACTGCGTACGCTATCATACCAAATTATCACACCAAAACAAATATTATTTTCGTACGAATTCAAGAGCAGCATCAAGCTGTGGATCCTTATTATCTACTCTATCCTGCATCGTACGTTCTACAATAATATCAGGCGTCAGTCCAGCTTTAGAAATTGAAATCCCGTTTGGAGTAAGCCACCGTGCAATAGTGACTTTTAATGACGAACCATCGTCAAGCTTAATAAGCTCTTGTACTGAACCTTTTCCAAAGGTTTGTGAACCAATGAGTGTCGCAACTTTATGTTCTTGAAGTGCTCCCGCAAGAATTTCAGCAGCTGATGCAGAACCATTATCGACGAGAATAGCGAGTTTTTCAGGCTTGAATGCACCAAGCTCTTTTCCTGAGCTACGGTATACATCTTCTGCTTTGTTTCCACTATAATGCTCACGAACCACTATTTTTCCTGTTGGCAAAAAGTAACTAGCGATTGAAACAGCACTTTGGAGATATCCACCAGGATTACCTCTCAAATCAATAATTAATTTCTTCTTCTTACTTTTCACAAATTCTCGAAGTGAGTTTTGCATTTCCGCTTCTGACAATGCATTGAAACTATACAAAGAAATGATGAAGACATCGTCTTTTATTTGTGTCTTGCTTGTAGGAATCGCAATCGTATCTCGTACCACCTTTATTTCACGAAATTCTGTTTCTCCCTTTCTAAATATTGAAAGAGTGACTTCTGTTCCCTTTTCACCACGAATATTTTTAACTGCTTCATCAATAGTCATACCCTCAGTAGAAGTGCCATTTATTTTTATGATTGAATCACCAGGAATAAGACCCGCCTTTTCAGCAGGACTTCCTGGAAGGGGTGCTATAACCGTGATAACTGCATCTCGAATACCAACCTCCATACCCACTCCACTGAAATTACCGCTAATGTCTTCTTCGAAGGCATTAGATTGTTCTGGTGGCATGTAAACAGTGTACGGGTCGCCGTATGAACGTACCAAACCGTCTATTGCACCATATATCTTATCTTGCGA
>JAHFMK010000001.1 GCA_023264435.1 Candidatus Kaiserbacteria bacterium | reverse complement strand
CACAATGCATATTGTATAGATATTATTACACAAACGTCTGCGGTGAAGCAGGCGCTTGCACGTGTAGAAGATGTGCTTATGGAAAATCATTTGGAATCATGTGTCGTACATCAAATAAAGGCTGGAAAAGATGCAGTTGCGGTGAAAGAAATATTAAAAGTATACGGTTTAAAACGAAACTAGCATGAGTACCGCCAAAATATATACGATTAAGGGGATGCACTGTGCGAGTTGTGTCACACTCATTCAAGATAAAGTGGGTAAAGTTCCAGGTGTTGCCTCTGTTTCGGTGGGGCTTGCCAATGAGAAAGCAAAGGTAACATTTTCAGGTCCAGAGCTTTCACTTGAAATGATGAATCGTGATATTGCACCATTGGGGTATATATTTGAGGATGATGCAAAAAAAGACACAATGAACGGAATGGATCACCGCACCATGCATCATGCGATGGGTGAACAGGCGATTGCATTTGAAATGAGATTTGTTATTCCTATGGTCGTCTTCTCGTTTGTGATGATGTTTTGGGAAGCACTTGCTGATAATGCACTTGTACCAAAAATGTCGACGACAGTATATGAAGTGTTTCATCATCTCATGCCTATCTTCGCAACGTTCGTATTATTTGGTATTGGACGGCGATACATTAAAGCGGTATGGATATTCCTTCGCACGGGTATTGCCAACATGGATGTGCTTGTCGGTATTTCTACTATCGTTGCATTCATCTATTCCTTTGCAGTGACTGCATTTGAGGAAACACTTGCACCTTACCTTGAGGTGACCTCAAATTTTTATGATGTCGTCATTGTGGTGATTGGACTCATTGCACTGGGACAATATTTTGAAACAAATGCAAAACGAAAGACAAATGAAGCGTTGCAAAAACTCGCTGAGCTCACAAGCAAGACTGCACTCGTTGAGCGAAATGGGAGTGAGATAGAAGTTCCCATTGAGCAGGTGGTTATTGGCGATGTGGTAATTGTAAAGCCAAATGAACGTATCCCTGTGGACGGTGTGGTAGCCTTCGGCACGTCGAGCGTGGATGAGTCAAACCTTACGGGGGAGTCGGTACCAGTCGATAAGCTTGTAGGGGCGAATGTCTTTGCAGGAACGCAAAATTTTCAGGGAATCCTTAAAATACGTGTAGAGAAAGACGCAAAGGATACTGCACTCTCACACATCATTACGATTGTTGAAGATGCACAAAATTCAAAAGCACCAATAGAAAAAACTGCTGATAAAATATCGGGTGTGTTTACATATATTGTACTCGTGATTGCGGTGATTACGTTTGCATCATGGATGTTTTTTGCACCTGCCTCAATGGGCTTCGCAAAAGCACTCGCATTTGCACTTTCTACCATGATGGCGGTCCTCGTGATTGCGTGTCCCTGTGCTTTGGGGCTCGCAACGCCAACCGCTATTATCACGGGTGTTGGAACGGGTGCAAGACGGGGTATTCTTATCAAAAATGCAGAAAGTCTTGAAAAACTTGCAGGTGTGCAGGCAATTGTTTTTGATAAGACGGGTACACTCACTGAGAATAAGTTGTCAGTAGAAGGAATATTTTGTGCACATGATGTGGGTGACGAGAAGAGTACAAAAGCAACATTTCATCAATCGCTTATTTACGCCATGACAAAGTCATCACGACATCCAATTTCTGCAAGTATTGCAGAATGGCTCAGCGTATCAAAAGTACAAAACATATCTGTTTCTGATATTTCAGAAATTACCGGTAAGGGACTTAAGGCACATTATGAAGGAAATACTTATTATCTCGGATCAATTGGGTATATGAGTGAAGTAACGGGAGTCAGTGAAGATGCTTTGAAAAAGCAATTTGATGGTGCTCAATTTGAAAGTGGACGAGAATTATATTTGGCTGATACAAAAACAGTACTCGCACTCGTGAAGATTCATGACACGATAAAAGCAGATGCACAGGCAGAAATTGCAAAACTCAAAGCATTGGGGCTTCGTGTTGTGATGGCAACAGGTGATAATAAAAAAACAGGGGAAGCGGTAGCGATGCATCTTGGTATTGATGAGGTGCATACCGAGGTGAAGCCCGCTGATAAATTACGTATCATTGCTGACCTTCAAAAAAAAGGATTGAAGGTGGCGATGATTGGAGATGGCGTCAACGACTCACCAGCACTTGCACAAGCTGATGTAGCAATATCTATGAGTGATGGCTCAGACATTGCAATTGAGAGTTCGGACATTGTTTTACTCAATGGTGACATTGGCAAAGTTGCCGAGGCAGTCAATCTCGCAAAACGAACCAATCGCACGGTATGGCAAAACCTCATTTGGTCATTCGGATACAATTCAGTGGGTATCCCGATTGCAGCGGGTATTCTCTTTCCTGTGTATGGGTGGACACTTAGCCCTGCCATTGCGGGGTCAATCATGGCATTTGAGAGTGTAACGGTGGTGCTTAATTCATTACGTTTAAAGCATATAAAATTATTATAATATGAAAACAACTGAGCAAAAATATACTTTTCATGTGCATGGTATGCATTGCAATGCGTGTGTACTACTGACAGAACAGACACTCGGGAGTTTGTCGAATGTGCATGAAGTAAAGGCACATCTCAAAAATCATTCTGTTGACATTGTTGGTGCGTTTGAGGGAAAGTCTCCCGAAGTAATTGCGAAGGAATTGACTGCACCGCTTTTATCACATGGCTATACAGTGTCTGTCGAACAACAAGTACATGCACCACAGTGGCAGGACTTCAAAACTGCGGTACCAGTTGCACTTGTCTTTATTGCAGTTTTTATTGCGCTCCAAAATATGGGTATCGTGAATGTGGTGAGTGGAGGTGAGGTGACATACGGTACAGCATTTGTGATTGGTGTTATCGCATCACTTTCTACATGCATGGCGGTAGTGGGGGGACTTTTGCTTTCAATGTCTGCAACATTTGCAAAAGAGGGAAGTCGAGTGAAACCACAACTCATGTTTCATGCAGGGCGTATCGTATCTTTCTTTATTTTTGGCGGGGTTATTGGTGCATTGGGATCAGCGTTTACATTGAATACGATTGCGACCGTTACACTCAATGTCATTATTGCTGTTGTCATGCTTATGCTCGGTATCAATCTTTTAGATATATTTCAGGGTGCAAAAAAATGGCAAATCACCGTACCAAAGTTTATTGCACGTCGTGCACATGGTGTCGCAACACTCAACCATACACTTACACCACTTCTTGTGGGCGTGGCAACATTTTTTCTCCCGTGTGGATTTACACAGTCAATGCAACTTTATGCACTTTCGACGGGAAGTTTTATAAGTGGCGGTCTTACGATGCTTGTATTTGCACTCGGTACATTGCCCGTTCTTTCACTCATTAGTTTTGGTTCATTCAGTATTGCCAAGAATGCACGGTCAGGTATTTTTTTCAAATCAGCAGGATTGATTGTCATTCTTTTTGCAGTATTTAATCTCATTAACAGTCTGGTTATACTGGGTATTATTCCTCCCGTCTTTAATTTTTAGTATAATCATTCTATGAAAATAACTATAATTTCAATTATTATCGCACTCTTTCTCATCGGTGGAGCATTATTTTTTTCAAAGAATGCTACGAATACCGCTGTTCACGTTCCTCAAAATAATGTATCGATTGTTAATGGTACACAAATTGTTGATGTTACCGCAAAGGGAGGATATCTTCCGCGAAAGAGTACTGCCAAAGCAGGTATCCCTACGATTGTCCGTTTTAATACAAATGGTACGTTCGATTGTTCGGCATCGGTGCGTATTCCAAGTATGGACATAAGCAGTACGCTCCCCGCCTCAGGTGTTACTGAGATAAACATTGGTGTGCACGAGGTAGGTATACTCAATGGTACTTGTGGCATGGGGATGTATCCATTTGAGATAGAATTCACCTCATAAGTGTGCGAACAACTCAATAAGTGTGTTTACACGGTTAATATAGTATTGACATATTTTCAATTTCCTATATAGTTAGTGTGCCTAACTATTAGGCACACTAACTATGAATAATACGAATACATCACGTTTGCCCGAATTACTCTTACATCTAAGACGCAAGATTAATGAGCGTATGCGGGATAATAATCTAAAACATGATTTAACCATCGCACAACTAGAGGTTTTGTGGTTTGTGGGACAAGCAAAGAACCAGAGTATGGACGCAATTGCACATCATCTTAACGTCAAGCCACCTTCAGCAACCGCGCTTATTGAGAAGTTGGAGAAGCAAGAGTTAGTTCATAGAACACGTGATGATGAAGACCGAAGAGTAGTGCATATTCGCTTGACTCAAAAAGCAAAAAAACAAATTAATGGACTACAAAAACAAAAAACAAAAATTCTTGATGAGATAACTGCGTGTCTTTCAGTGAACGATAAAGCAGAATTAGAAAGAATTATTGCACGTATAATTGAAGCATAATCATGAAAACAAAACTTATTGCATTTTTACATAAACCATTACTCGTTATTACGGTGTCGCTTGTTATTGCAGGGGGTATTCTCTATGTATTGCACGATATGCAACGTACAAGTATTTCAGTATCGCAATTTATTCGAGCAACTTCTGGGAGTATCTCGCTCAATAAAGACATGAGTCCAAAATCTGCACAACATCTCTCACTTGGATTTCTTGCAGGAGGCCGTATTGATGACATTCCGGTACACGTTGGTGATGAGGTAAAAAAAGATATGGTACTTGCATCTCTAGATCAGGAAAATACACAAGGACCAATTATGCAGGCAGAGGCAGCCTTGAGTATTGCAAACGCAAATTATCAGAAGGTACTCAATGGTGCGACAGGACCAACTATTGATATTGCACGCACAGCACTTGAAAATGCAAAAGTCAATTTGGCGGAAGTGACACAACAACAATCTGTATTGGTACAAAATGCGTATACCGCTCTTCTTAATGTGTCACCACAGGCCTATCCAGAGAAAATTGATTCTACTGAAGAAGAAGAAGCTCCAAAGATAACGGGGAGTTATACGCTTGGAAAAGAGGGGAATATTATAGTAAAAACATACGCTTCTGCTGCACAGTCAGGTTTATCATATCGAACATCAGGACTTGTTGAGGGTACTGAATCAGCATTTATTATTACACCACAACCACTCGGAAATTCTGGATTGTATATTCAATTTCCTAAAGATGCTCGTGCAAATCGCACATGGATAATTTCTCTTCCAAATAAGAAGGCAACTGATTATGTAACAAGGGAATCCGCATATCAATCAGCACTTCAAACAAAAAATCAGACAATTGCAACTGCTCAATCAACAGTCAGTCAAGCTGAAGCAAATCTTGCATCGGTGGTTTCATCTGCACGACCAGAAGATGTTGCAACGGCACAGGCACAAGTGGAGAGTGCGCGTGGGGCATTGCAGATCGCACAATCAGCATTTAATAATCGTCGCATTCTGGCACCGAGTGATGGAAAAATCACTGCGATACGTATTTCACTCGGAGAAATTGCAACACCAAATATTCCTGCAATTGAACTCTCAACAAGTATGTCTCTCAAAGATGTTGCGGTGATGATTCCTAATCGTGCGATTTATAAGCGTGAAGGAAAGTATTATGTACAACTAAAAACTGCGAGTGGTGTTATTGAACGAGAAGTAACAATTGGTATCAATGATCTCGATAATACTGAGGTGGTAGCAGGTCTTTCAGTTGGTGATGAAGTAAGTATCTAATAATCATTGTAAATCTATGTCTCATATAAATGAAAAAAAAGTAAGTCTGATACGAACACCATGGTTTCAAAGTGTAAGTGCACTGGTGGTGATTTTTGGTTCTTTGGCAGGATATATTTACTGGCAATCAACGGTAGGCGTTGTGTCTGTTGAGAAGTCATATCTAGAAGCACCGATTGTCCACATTACGCCTTCTGCACCAGGAATACTTAATACTATCTATGTACAAGATGGTGAACGAGTTCAGAAAAGTACACCAGTTGCACTTGTTGGTTCGGAGACTTTGTACGCAAAAGAAGATGGTGTTGTTGATGGTGTACCAAAAGTAATTGGTTCGTATTATGCTCCTGGACAAACTCTACTCTCTGTCATTGCTGATACGAAGATGCGTGTGGTTGCCCAAGTAGAAGAAACTGGTGGACTGAGTAAAGTAGCAGTAGGACAACGAGTAAAATTTACTGTTGATGCATTTCCTCAAAATGAATATGTTGGGACGGTTGATGACATTAGCTCTGCTTCAAGTGAAACAGGTATTGCATTTTCTATTTCGGACAAACGTCCAATCAAAAAATTTAATATCTATGTATCGTTTGATGTTTCAAAATATCCTGAATTAAAAACAGGTATGTCAGCTCGTACATGGATATATATTAAATAATATATGGCACAGAACACAACGATAATAGATACCACAAAGCCATCACACTCACCATGGCTCGTGCTCATTACCGTTATGGTGGGAACACTGCTTATTGGTCTCGATAGAACGGTGGTTAATCTAGGATTGCCAGGCATGATCGATGACTTTAAAATTTCAGTGTCGAGTGCAGGATGGATTGCAACTGCGTATATTATTTCAAACGCGGTTTTTGTACCTGTGTTCGGTAAGTTGGGTGACAAGTTAGGAAATCGAGTAATTTATTTGTGGAGTTTTGTAGGATTTACGTTTATCTCAGTTTTTGCAGGTCTTGCGTGGAATCTCTCATCAATGGTCTTTTTTCGGGTGGTGCAAGGCTTGGTGGGTGCAGCGGTATATCCCACCGCAATGGCGATTATTGCACGAACATTTACTGACCCAAATGCACGAACACAGGCACTCGGTATTTGGTCTGCTTCATTTGCCGTGTCAGCAGCACTGGGACCACTCATAGGTGGTCCCTTGATTGATAATTTTTCATGGCGGTGGCTTTTCTATATCAATTTACCAATTGGTATTCTTGGTATTTTTATGACACTTTGGTATTTACCACATGATAAACCTGTTGATACGAATAAAGGATTTGACTATAAAGGGGCACTCATATTGGGCATAGTACTCTCATCACTCGTGCTTGTGCTTGAACGTGGCCGAGACTGGGGATGGGTATCATTTGAAAGTATAAGTGCATATAGTGTGGTACTTATTTTTTCAATTTTATTTTACAGAGTGGAGAAACGAGAGAAAGATCCAATTGTTGATTTGAAACTATTCTCTAACCCTGTATTTACAAATGTACTCATACTCTCCTTCATTTCTTTTTCAGGCATGATGGGAGCAATGTTTCTTATTCCCGTGTTCGCACAAACATATTTAGGATTTGATGCAACACAAGCAGGACTTTTATTTGTACCAATGGCACTTGCAATGTTTGTCGCTGCGCCGCTCGGAGGTAAGTTGTCGCAGGTAGTCCCTTTACGGTATCTTGCCGGTGCAGGTATGGCGATTTCAGCCCTCGGTATTTATCTATTTTCTGGACTTGATGTCAAGACTACGTCTCTTGACCTCACTATACCACTTATTATTTTTGCACTCGGACTCGGATTGGGAATGGCACCACTCACCGCTGCTGCAACGAATGCAGTACCTGCAAATGAAGTTGGTGTCTCTTCCGCAGTACTCAATCTTGTTCGTAATATAGCAGGAGCAGTTGGTATCGCATTTTTTAGTACAATTCTTAGTAATCTCATTGAGTCGAATGTACTCCAGATTGGGCAGGACACTGTTCTCAATACCACTGATCCGCAAACACTTCAAATGGTGAGCACACTTGTTATTCTGAAAGCACAGGTTGCTGCGTATGGCACCGTATTTCTTATTGCATCGAGTGTAATGGCATCAGGAGTTGTTGTGGCACTCTTTCTCCGTGATACAAAGAGAAAAAAAAGAGTAGAAGCTGTGATAATCGGTGCATAACCACTACTCAATTATGTGGTGCACAGAGTATAATGAATATCGAGAGAGAATACGTTTGTTGCTTTCAAATATAATACGCTCCATGAAAAAAAATATCCTTTCAAAAAAATATATATCATTTTTTTTAAGTATTATAGTAATTGGATTGGGGTATTGGTATATGCACACTCGACCAAAAACATTGCCCGATGGCGTTGAAACAGGTGTTGTTGAGCATGGCGATGTGATTGAGGAAGTTACAGAAACAGGATATGTGCAACCCACACATGCAGTCAATCTTGCGTTTGAACGAGGAGGTAAGGTTACGAGCATTCTCGTACATGAAGGTGATGTTGTCAGTTCAGGTGATGTACTTATGACAACTGAGGCAACACAACAAAAAACGGACATTCTGTTGGCACAGTCAAGATTACAAGCAGAGGAGGCACGTCTCCATGAGTTAGTCTCAGGAGCAGATGATAAGAGTCGTGCAGTGACAGAATCGTCGGTGGTCTCAGTAGAAACCTTACTTGAAAATGCAAAACAAAACCTTGCAGATGTTATTGCACAACAAAATCAGCTTGTATCTAACGCAGAAAAAACACTGCGTTCAACTGGTCTTCAGGCGTATCTGATAAGTGATGAACGAAGCGATTCTCCATATTCGTATGTAAGTCCTACCATTACGGGAACATATCATGGCACCGAAGATGGTGTATATCGAGTAGCGTTGTATGATTCAAATGCCCCTTCAGGGTCATCGTATCGTGTGACTGGTTTGGAGATTGGTACAGATTCGGTATCAACCATTTCACCATCACCAATTGGTAGTCGTGGTTTATATTTGCAATTTCCTGATAATTTTGCGAAACGAACAGAATGGGAAATTCCTATTCCTAATACTCGGTCGAGTAGTTATCTTACTAATTTGAATGCATATCATGCGGTGGTTGAAACACGCAATCTTGCTGTCGCAAGTGCTGAAAACGCAGTGAAATCAGCGGAAGCTCAATTTCTGCTAAGTAAGTCTCAATTAACACAAGTAGTAAGTTCAGCACGTGACGAACGAGTAAATGCACAACGTGCTCTGGTTGAGCAGATGCACGCTTCACTTTCACAAGCACAGGTTGCATATGAAAATACAATAATAAAAGCACCCTTTGCAGGAGTTGTCACTGCGGTCAATGCAGATGTGGGGCAGATTATTACCGCAGGCATACCTGTACTTTCTATAAGCTCAAAAAATGATTTTGAGCTTACGGTAAATATTTCTGAGGTGGATATCGCAGAGGTTTCTGTTGGAGATACTGCAGTGGTTACGTTTGATGCGTATGATGGAAAAACGTTTACTGCTGTGGTAACAAAAGTTGCACCAAATGCTACCGTCGTGTCGGGGGTTCGTATTTTTGAGGTAACGCTTGCGTTTGATAAGGAAAATGAAATGATCAAGGATGGGCTCACTACTGAAATTACGATAACAACCGCTACACGACATAATGTAATCGCCATTCCAACACGGGCTATTTATGAAAACAAAGAAGGAAAGTTTGTTCGTGTGATACAGAATGGAACCGAAGTATCAGAAGTGCCAATTACCACAGGACTTCGAGGGTCAAATGGTATGACTGAGGTTTTAAGTGGACTGAGTGGTGGGGAACCTATCATAACGTTTGCAAATGAACAAGCAATTGCAAAAATTAAGCAGAACTAAATAATATGAGTCTTTTTGAGGTAGAAAAGTTAGAAAAAACTTTCTATGGTGATGAAATCAATACTACTGTCTTAAAAGATGTATCATTTACGATTGAGGCGGGTGAATTTGTTTCTATTATGGGGCCTTCGGGATCAGGTAAATCAACATTACTCCATATTCTTGGATTCTTGTCAGAATTAACCACGGGATTATATCGATTTAATGGAAGACGTTTTGAGGAGCATACTGATGATGAAATAGCACGTATTCGAAATATAGAAATGGGTTTTGTATTTCAGTCATTTAATTTACTTCCGAGACAAACTGTATTTGAGAATGTGCAATTACCATTATTGTATTCAGGTCGTCCTGAACAGGAATGGAAAAAACGAGTTGAGGAGGTGGTTGAAATTGTTGGCATGTCCCATCGTTTGGGATATGAAACAAATAAACTTTCAGGTGGAGAAAAACAAAGAACCGCCATTGCACGTGCTCTCGTCAATGAGCCAAAGGTTATTTTCGCGGATGAACCAACAGGGAATTTGGATTCAAAGACAGGACAGGCAGTGATGCAAACGCTACAGCGATTGCATGATGAATTGGGACATACGGTTATTCTTATTACGCATGAAACATTTACCGCAGAACATGCAGACAGAATGATTTATTTGGTAGATGGTGCAATTGAAAGTGATAAACCTATATTGAATAGAAGGAACGCGAATAAAGATTTTACGAAATAGTAATATGAAATTTAAACATATTTTTATTACAGCACTTCGAGGATTAAGCTCGCAATTAACACGATCGGCACTTACTATTCTCGGTATTGTCATTGGTATTTCTGCAATCATCATCATTATGTCTTTGGGTGAAGGAGCACAAAAACTCATTCTCGATCAAGTGAGTGGACTGGGTCCTGAAACCGTGATTCTTCGTCCAGGTAAGGATAGTACCGATATCACGAATGTATTGTTTGCACGTTCACTTACGAAGCATGATGTAGAGCTTCTGAAACGAAAAGAAAATGTCCCAAATCTTAAAATGGTTGCACCATCAGTTATGGTTCCTGATCCCATTGAGTATCGCGGACAGCGTTTTCGAGCACTTGTATTTGGAGGTTCAGCAGATTTTATTTCTGATATGCTTAATCTCACGTTAGCACATGGTTCGCTCTTCACACAAGATGATATAAATCAAAATGCACGAGTGGCGATTATCGGAGATACAATCAAAGAAGATGTTTTTGGTAATGGAAATGCTGTGGGCGAATACATTCAAATTAAAGATAAAAAATTTAAAATCGTTGGTGTTTTTACAAACACCTCAGATGTAGGGCCCTTAACCATAAACAAAATGGTGGTTATTCCATATACAACAGCACAGACATACATTACGGGAAATGATTTCTATAATGAAGTGATGATACAAGCTGATGCACCTGAGAATGCGTTGAAGATGGCGTATGATATTGTGCTCACCATGCGTGAAGCACACCATATTGGTTTTGGTGAAGATGACGATTTTAATGTACAAACACAAGAAGATGTTATTAAGCGTATTGAAACAATTGTGAACGTATTTACTTCGTTTTTGGTTGCTGTGGTTGCGATATCATTGGTGGTGGGTGGTATTGGCATTATGAATATTATGCTTGTTTCTGTGTCAGAACGTACCAAAGAAATTGGTTTACGAAAAGCACTCGGTGCACGAAGCAAAGATATTCTGCGACAATTTCTCACCGAAGCAATCATACTCACAGGTATTGGGGGAGTGATTGGAATTATATTTGGCGCATTGGTTTCTGCCATTACTGCGGTGGTGTTATCTCGCACCATTGCAGAAAATTGGTCATTTACATTCCCTGTACTTGGAGCATTTATTGGCGTTGGAGTGTCTGTGGTTGTAGGTCTCATATTTGGTATTTATCCTGCACATCAAGCATCAAAGAAAAGCCCTATTGAAGCATTGCGGTATGAATAGTGTATGTATTAATGATACAAAAAATGTGCGTATAGAATACGCACATTTTTTGTATCAATCAATCAGATTATTGTAGATTCAGATATTTTGTCTGCGTCATAATCGCTTTTGGATTTTGCTTCCATGCGTCCCCCATATCTGCATAGAGTTCAAGCTCATTTTCATCGGGGTCGAGTATGTAGATACTCTCCGTAACCGTATGGTCTCCTGTCCCTATTATACGCACACCCTTTTCTTTAAGCTCAGTCCATACTGCTTGTATCGCATCATGTCCATCACCAATTTTAAATCCAATATGATACAGCCCAGGCTCGATATGTGTACGAGGTTCCTTTGTAGTACCAACTTCAATGAGGAGAAGTTCATGATGTGTTCGTCCTGATGAAAATCCAGCAAGTGGTCCTTCACGAAAGAGCTCATTAAAGCCAAGCGTATCACGGTAAAAGTTCGCAGATATTTTTACGTCGTGTACATAAAGTACGACATGTCCAAGCTCATGTATTTTCATAGTGTTGTTAGAGTATGTAGCCGAGATATGCCACCACTATTCCAATGAATATTGCAAAAAGTGTTATCTGCAATGCTTTCTTTCTATCCTTTGCTCGATATTCTGCTTGTGAAACCGTATCGGTTGTACCAACGGTTCCAAAATTGAATAAATTTGCAAAGCCAAAATACACACAGAATTTCATATATGCTTGCAGAAATCCTGTTGCGGACATCATTGCGGGTATGAAGAGGGTGAGTCGCCAGAGTGCAGGTACATCAAGTGTAATAAAGAGAGCCCAAAGAATTATGGTGAATGCAAGTCCAATCCATGCAACTTTATTTCGATGTGCTATTTCATCGGGTCCAATGTTGCAAACTCCCGGAATGTATTGATTGTTAGTTTCCATAGTGTTTGAATTATCTAATGTAATAAGTAATTTCGTAATCAAAACATCATAGGTGCACAATGTCGTTTCAACATCAGAAGCCTAATTTTTCGTTTACGAGAAGAAGTGTAATAGTTCTACCCATCATTGCTGATTCACGCTCATGAATTAATATCTTTGATAGCACACTCCCTGGATATCCAACAGTCTTCATACGAGCATCTTCAAGTGGAAATACATACTCATGAATACGTTGAATTGCATCTTCAAGACGAGCAACAATTTTATTGGTACTTGCGACGAGTATGAGATTTTGTGCAGTGAATGCATATGGTGCAATTTGACTGCCTGATGCAGAGGCAGAAAGGAGTTGCCCGCTTTCGGTAATTGCATGTACGCTTCCAAGGAAATATTGTGCAAAGGAGCTTTGCATACGAAGTTGCATTTGTGTTGCAGTGTCTTTTTCAGCGAGAATTGCTTCGTGTAGATTATTCCAGCCATGTTGATTAGATTGTAAATATTTTACAAAACCAATTTGTTCAAGCGTTGTCGATGCTGCATTCATGACAGATGCACCATGTGGAATAAATGTTTTGATATGTGCGAGGGCTTGTTCTTTTGTGTCAACAACAATGGTTTTGAAACCATTGTTTGTAAGTGCTTCAACTGTTTTTTGAACCGCTTCTTTTTCTGGAATAATATCGTAATTCATATATTTATATTATTATTTTGTTTTATTAATCACATCACGAATGGTTTCCAACTGACTCGAAAGACTTGATGCAAATTTTTCGATATTTGAAAGTTTGGTAAAAGCAATCATGTCGCATCCCATACCGAAGACAAGCAACTTGTCTCCCTTTTGAAGTTTCATGCGTTCACGAGCTTCACAGGGAATAACCACCTGACCTTTTTCACCAACAGTAGCAGTGCCATAAAATCGTTCAACATCTTTTTTTGGCATAGAGAAAGTATATCATACTTTTCCTACAAGTAGGAAATTGGAATTAAAGCAAGCGTAGTTTCCATGCATGTAATATTAGGTTAATAGATAGTATCAGTGTATAGTGTTGAACTGAGGTTTAGTAGCTAATCATACATTCATATGGATGAAGAGAAAAAAGTTGACGCTACACCAGCTGAAACAACAGAAGTTACCGAAGAGACAGTCACTCCAGCAGAGTCAATAGAAGAAGCAACCAAAGAAGAAGTTGCATAAAGATATAGCCACAAAGATACAGCCACAAAAAAATCCCGTACGGGATTTTTTTGTGGCTGTGTCCTTATGTGATTTTGCGTAAGAGTAGAGAGAGTAATCTATGGTAGAATATTCACTATATGAAAAAAATTATTATTGCAGTGGTGGTCGTTTTATTAGCTCTTGGTGGATATCTCGTGTACAACAATTTTTTAATTACTAAAAATGCACCTATTATTAATGAAGCACCAGTTACCGTGCCGAATAACTCAGATGCAGTAACAGTAGAAAATAACTTACCAACAAATGTCCCTTCACAAGCAGAAAATATTGACACGACAAAAACAGTGATTGGCAAATCGGTTGATGGTACAAACATCATGGCATATCACTATGGCACTGGAGATACTGAAATTCTCTTTGTGGGCGGTATTCATGGCGGATATGAATGGAATACCGTGCTTCTTGCATATTCGATGATGGATTATGTAAAAGAAAATCCATCCGTTATTCCCAAAAATGTAAAAGTAACTATTATTCCCGTCATGAATCCTGATGGACTCATGAAGGTTGTGGGAACTACCGAAAAATTTGCACCAGCAGATGTTTCAACAGATGACAATGTTCTCACCTCGGGACGTTTTAATGCACATACAGTAGACCTCAATCGAAACTTTGATTGTGATTGGAAATCATCTGGTGTGTGGCAGAATAAAACAGTGAGTGGAGGTTCAGAGGCGTTTTCTGAACCAGAAAGTAAAGCAGTTCGAGATTACATACAAAAACATGCATTAGCAGGTGTTGTGGTATGGTACAGTGCATCGGGTGGAGTATTTTCATCAAGTTGCCATGATGGTGTCTTGAGTGAAACAAAAACATTGACGAATCTGTATGCCTCTGCATCAGGATATAAAGCGTACAGCTCATTTAATTTCTATGAAATTACGGGTGATATGGTAAACTGGCTTGCAAAGAAAGGAGTGCCTGCAATAAGTGTGTTACTTACCAATCATACTGACATTGAATGGGATAAGAATAAGGCGGGAATTGATGCACTTCTCATGCATTATAAAAAATAATGGATAAACGTTCGATTATATATAGCACTCTTGCACTTGCAATAATGGTGATTGTTGGTGCAGGAAGTGTATATTTTTTCAAGGAGAGCACTGTGAATGTGCCACCTGAACAAGCTGATACACATACAGAAGAGATACTAAAAACACCACCCGATGCTTCCTTAAAATCTCTTGAGGTCATCGGTACCTCTGTTGAAGGTCGTGATATTGAAGTGTATCGATTTGGTACAGGGAAGACACAACTCCTTTTTGTGGGCGGTATCCATGGTGGGTATGAATGGAATAGCGTATTGCTTGCATACGCATTTATTGATTATTTTACGGAGCATCCAGAAAATATTCCACAGAATGTGACGATAAGTATTATTCCTTCTGCAAACCCTGATGGTGTGTATCGTGTACTCGGAGTAGTTGGTCGGTTTCATCTTGAAGATGTGGACCTTACTTCGGCACAAGCACCAGGACGTTTTAATGCACATACAGTAGACCTCAATCGAAACTTTGATTGTAAATGGAAGCCAAAAAGTATGTGGCAGGGAAAGGAAGTGAGTGCAGGTACTGAAGCATTCTCTGAGCCAGAAGCACGTACTATTCGAGATTATGTACTCGCACAGAGACCAGACGCCGTTGTTTTTTGGCATAGTCAATCAAACGCAGTGTATGCATCTGAATGTACTAAGGGAATACTTCCCGCAACACGGACACTGATGCAAACATACGCAACAGCATCTGGTTATAAACCAGTGGAAACTTTTGATGCGTACCCCGTTACGGGTGATGCAGAGGGCTGGCTTGCATCCATTGATATCCCTGCAATTACCGTAGAGCTTGCGACACATAAATCTATTGAATTTGAAAAAAATCAGGCAGGAGTGAATGCGGTGCTTCATTACTATGAAGAAAAAAAATAATCGTGCGTGTAGATATCTGTTTATAGGTATATCAGAATACGATGATACATACTATATAATGAATACATGAAAGTATCGTATCTCGTCTTTGATTTTGTTGCATGGTATTACACACGAGCATTCCGCAACATACTTGCTGTCTGGATGAATATTGAATGGTTTTTGATACATTTCTTCTCAATTCCGCTTCTTTTAAAAACATTTTTTTCGCCATGGAAACGCATTACAGATCAATATAGAAGGACGGGTATAGAGGAGTTACTTCAAACATTGTTGATTAATGTGATGTCGCGTATCTTCGGTGCACTTATACGATTTGTAATTATTCTGTGCGGACTCGTGTTCATGTGTTTTGGTGTAGTTGGATTGTTTCTTGTGGTATTTGCATGGATATGTATGCCCGTAATTTTTCTGTTGAGCATGGTGTATGGAGTCATGATATTTTTTATATGAAAACAATACCACAAGAAATTCATACTTACATATCGGCAATAGCACTTGATACTATTCTCTCTCGTACTGCACGGAGACGGATACTCCGTTTTCTTGCGGGTACTGAATTAGTGCTTGGAAGTATACTTATTGGATTTGTATTGTATTACTCAATGCGTGCAGGTAATTTTGATACGAGTGTCGTACTCAATGATGCACGTTTTCTTACGGCTGGGTTTTTGATACTCCTTGGTCCATACACAGTATTATTACAACTGACATTTTTTTATAATACTCTCTATTTCAGAGGATTGCCTTCAATTTTGTCTGAGGATTTTGTTGATGGTGAAGGTGTTACTATGGAGGTTGCACAAATTGGAATATCTCACCCCACTGATATGACTCATGGATTTATGGCATCTCCCTATGGTCGTGAAGTATTGTTCCGTCTCGGTATCACCGCATCAGAGGTAGATACTTTTGTATCACAAACACGAACACACATTTCAATTGATTCGTTAAGTATACGGGCACATTATTTTTTGACGCTCCAAGATGTGGGGGAGTTTTTGCTTGAAAGAGATAAGACCCTTATTTCATTTTTGTTTGCACATGGTATAACGAAGGATCTCTTTCTTGGTGCAAATGAATGGGTTTCACGAGTACGACTCCTGCACAAAAATCATATTCGATGGTGGAGTAGAGATAATCTGGGGAAAATAAAAGGTGTTGGTCGTGAATTTTCATATGGTGTCGCGTATGAGTTACAACATTTTACACGTGATATTAATACGACTTCGGCACTCTCACTGTTTATACATGATGCAGCGTATGCCAACGAGGTAATCCAAAAAATGGAAACGGTGCTTGCGCGTACGAAATCAGCAAATGTTATTCTGGTTGGTGACCCCGGTGTAGGTGAAATGGATATGCTTATAGAGATGGGACGGAGAATGAAGGAAGGGAAGTCCGTTGAATCACTTATTGCAAAACGCCTTATTGTATTTGATACTGATGCATTTGTTGCAACATATAGTACAAAAGAGGAATTCGAACGAGCATTCATGCGTCTAATGAGTCACGCAGAACGTGCAGGAAATATTATTGTTGTGATTGAGCGAATGCATGCATTTATTGAAAGTGTGGCACATCTGGGTGTGAACGTATCAGAACTCTTCGGCAGATTTCTTACTTCATCGCAGGTGCAAATTATAACGACAGTTGACCATGATCACTATCATCAGTCACTGGAAACAAATCATAATCTTCTGCAATATTTCGAAACAATCACTATTGAGAATCCTGATATTTCGAGTGTTGTGCGAGTGCTCGAAGAAGTAGTGTGGGGGTATGAACATACACATCATGTATTTTTTACCTATCCTGCACTCACGCGTGTTGCAGAAAGTGCTGACCGTTATCTTGTGGATGGTGTCATGCCTGATAAAGCGGTAAGCTTTCTTGCAGAAGTTGCAGGAAAAGCAGAACAATTGGGGGTGACACTTATTCTCGATTCATTTGTTGATCAATGTGTACAAGAAAAGACCGGTATTCCGTCTGGACCAGTAGATGCTAAGGAGCGTGATTTACTCATGCATCTCGAAGAAGTGCTCCATGAACGTGTGATTGGTCAACATGATGCTATTACCGCTATTGCTGGTGCTATGCGGAGAGCACGTGCAGGTATTCAGAGTAAAGATCGACCGATGAGTTCATTTCTTTTTCTTGGTTCAACGGGAGTGGGGAAGACAGAGACAGTGAAAGCACTTGCCTATACATTTTTTGGAAGCGAAGATTCAATGATTCGTTTTGATATGTCTGAATATAGTGGTGTCGATGCACTTGAACGACTTATTGGTACACAGTCAGGAGCAGGCAGACTTTCTTCTGCGCTTCATGAGCATCCCTATGGCGTACTCCTCCTTGATGAACTTGAGAAGGCGAGTGAAGATGTGCACGACTTATTCCTTCAAATACTTGATGAGGGGGTATTTACTGATGCACGAGGTGCACATATTAATGTACGAAATACTATCATCATAGCAACTTCAAATGCAGGGAGTGAAACAATACGAGCATTGGTTAGTGCAGGAAAAAATCTAAAACATGAGCATGATATGGTTGTGCATTCGATAATTGAACAACGTATTTTTAAACCAGAGTTTATCAATCGGTTTGATGCCGTTGTTTTATTTGATATTCTGAGTATGGACGAACAACGACATATTGCACAATTGATGCTTAAAGAACTACAAGAACGAATTCGTGAACGAGGGTATGAATTGTCTGTCGATGATGCGTTAGTTGATGTTGTTATGCGGTATGGTTTTGACCCACAATTTGGTGCACGCTCAATTCGAAGAGCGGTGCAAGATATTCTTGAAGAGCGAATTGCACGAAAAATTATCGAACAGGGCATTCGAAGAGGACAAACCATTTCCTTTGTGCCATCTGATTTTGAGGATGTGGTGGGTGATACTAATCGCGGGGATTAAAATTCAGGTTTTTGCAGATATACCATAATGCTCCTTCGTTTCGCATCTTTTCCTTTATGTCGATGTGAACGATACACTTTATGTATTGTGAATTTTGTACCATACAGTGCAATAATCTCATCTTCGGTTGAGACATGTTCTGGCATGCCAATGCGTGGATGCATGTAAGTATTCTCTTCATGAGTAGGATATTCGGTGAGCATTCTCCGTGCATGCATATCTTCATCAAGTAAGAATGTTTTGTATATAAGGAAACCTCCTGGTTTGAGTACACGGAATATTTCATCAATCAGTTGTACTCGGTCATCTGCGTTTAAAAAGTGAGAGGTCATCAAGTCGAGCACAAGCGTTTGTGAAGCATCGGGTACCGAGAGTGTGCCTGCAATAGAACGCACAACATAGGTCAAATTGAGTTTGTTTTTTTCACTCTGCACTCGAGCCTGCTTCACCGCTTCTGCTGATATGTCGTACCCTGTACCCCGTACTCCAAAGGTTTGTGCAAGCCAGAGAAGATTTCTTCCATTACCACAGCCAAGGTCGAGCACTGATGAGGTGATATTGAGGTACGTACCACCATATTCACGAATAAGCCAACGCGTTGCTTTTTCTAAATCCTCACTTTGAGTGAACGAAAGTGCAAAGTGTCCACTTTCACGATATTCAGCATCCCAAAATGCGGTTCCTTTTTTCCCTCGTGATTTCATTGCTGTGTAGTAGACCATAGATGGACGTATTGAGCAATATGCAATGTATACTTCACAGAATGACACGTACACGGTACACTCATCGATATGAAAGATGAAGTCATTTTTATATATGGAAAGCATGCAGTCATGGAGGCACTTACTATGCGACCTGATGTGGTAAGAGTTGTTCATCTTGTTGAGGGATGTGAAAGCAATGAAATTCGTGATGTGCTCACTCGTACTGCTATTCCAAAAAAAATGTTCACCGCACAAAAACCTCCTATGGGAGTGCCTATTGATGCGGTTCATCAAGGTTTTGTTGCAGAAATAGCCCCAGCAAAACTCTTACGCACATATGAAGATTTTATGTCATCCCATATTGTCACGAACGAGAGCGCGTTTGCAATTTTGGGTGAGGTACAAGACCCCCACAACGTTGGTGCGGTTATTCGCTCAGCAACAGCACTTGGCATTTCGGCGGTGTTTATTCCTGATCATCGTCAAGCACCACTCAATGGGACTGTTATAAAAGTTTCTGTGGGCACTGCCTTTCGTATTCCATTAGTACGTATTGGAAATGTAAATCAGATAATCTATGAATTAAAACAACGCGGATTTTGGATATATGGTCTGGCTGGTGATGCAACACAATCAGTTACGAATGAATTGTTTGAAAAACCAACCGCAATTATTTTAGGCAATGAAGCAGATGGTATTCGAAAGAAGACACGTGAACACTGTGACATCCCTTTACGTATACCAATGTCTCCACATGTAGAATCATTGAATGTTTCAGTCGCTGCATCAATTGTGTTTTATGCATGGAGTATGCGACATCCACAAAAATTACAATAATACCGTACCGATACACATATCATGTGTATGTATACCCATTTCTCTTTACAATTCATATATATTCTGTCAGAGTATATATGCAATGCGAACAAAAATAATTTTATTACTAGGAGTGTGCTTTCTGGTTGTCCCAATCAGTGTCAAAGCTGAAATACAACATAATTCGACCATAACAGAGGCACAAGCATTTTCTGATGTTTTAACGGAACAGTCTTCGTCATCGGTATCTAATATTATTGATCAAATCAATGTTGCGGAGGCAAATAAAAAAGATGTAACACAAGCTGAGAATTTGCCAGAAAAAGTCGCCATCCTATCATTGTTTGAGGCACGTCGAGTGGAATCACCAGGAATATTTTCTTTTATTGCCTATTGGGTGCAAGAAGCAGTTCAAAATGGTATTCCCGCAAATACGATATTTCTTATTTTGCTCACACCAGTTCTGGGAACATTGGTTAGTTTTGTGCGTGTTGTGGTGGGGTTGCCAACTCTTGATATGTTGGTACCAGTCATTCTTGCATTTGCACTCGTGGCGGTCGGGGTGACGATGGGTATTTTGATTTTGCTCGCGGTACTCACAGCGTCGTATGTTTCAAAAGTACTATTGTCCCGTATACAGATTATGTTTTATCCAAAGCGCTCACTCTCGATGCTTCTGCTTGCGGTATTTGTGTTCGGCGCACTCACGATTGCATCTATACTTCACTTTGATAAAGTGCTCAGTTTGTCAATTTTTCCTATTCTCATTCTTATGCTCCTTGGAGATTCTATCGTATCCGTACAGTTACATAAAAGTGCTTCGGAGACATTTTCAATTACGAGCACAACACTTATGCTGGGGTTGTTTGGATATTTTCTTGCGTCGAGTACTGTAGTACAGGATACACTCATTTTGTATCCAGAACTTATTTTACTAGTGATACCGATGAATATTATGATTGGACGATATTTTGGTCTACGACTCACTGAATATTTTCGATTTAATACGATGAGTGATTAGGTATGGCAATCAGTCATGCAATTTTAGGTCTTAATGCACGAAATTATTTGTATATTCGTACATTAAATAAGCGTAAGTATAAACTTATTGCGGATGATAAGTTGCAGACTAAACATCAGCTTTTAAAACATGAGGTGCCAACTACAATACTGCTTGAAGCGTTCACTTCTTTTAATGATATTCGTGCATTTGATTGGAAAACACTTCCGCGACAGTTTGTATTAAAACCAGCTCATGGATATGGTGGACGCGGAATTGTGTGTGTCGGAAGGTGGGATGGAGAAAAAGGAATTGATTCGAAAGGAAATATCGTGACGACACAAGGGCTCGAATCGGAAGCATTTGGCGCACTCGATGGTGCTCATTCACTCAATAATTTGCCTGATTATGCATTTATTGAAGAACGTATCATGGTTCATTCCTTTTTCAAAAAATTGACTGAACGAGGAGTGCCTGATATTCGAGTGATTGTGTGTAATAAAATTCCCGTCATGGCGATGTTACGATTACCAACGGCACGTTCTGATGGAAAGGCAAATTTGCATCTCGGTGCGGTGGGGATTGGTATTGATATGCGTACGGGTATTACTACGTATGGTGTGGCACAGGGAGAACGGGTAACCTATATCCCTGATAAAAAGATTAAGGTCGGTGGTATCAAAATTCCGGAATGGGAAAAAATATTAACGATTGCGGTGCATGCACAGCAAGCTTCTCGATTAGGATTTGTAGGTATTGATATTGTGCTTGATCAAACACGAGGGCCACTTGTGCTTGAAATAAATGCCCGTCCAGGGCTCTCAATACAGGTAGCAAATAATGATTCACTTCGTACACGCCTTGAACGAGTAGCAAATGTGCGTATCCCTTCAATCCCTCGTGCAATAGAACTTGCACAAAAATTGTTTGCTGACGACGCACTTTCGGCTGTTGAAGTTTCCGATAGAATGCTTGGCGTCATAGAGAAAATAACTATTTATGGAGAATTAAAACGAAAAACAATTTTAGCAAAAATTGATACAGGAGCGTACCGTACGTCTATTGATATTGATTTGGTACATGAACTCGGTCTTGATTTACATGACAAACTTGTCAATGTACGCTCGGGAAGCGGAAGGCAAAAGCGACGCACTGCACACATTCGCTTTAAATTAAATGGTCGTGAAATCAAGACGGTTGCTACATATACTGCACGAAGTCATCTTCGCTTTCCAATTATTATAGGACGTAAAGATATTAAAGGGTTTTATGTTGACCCTGCAAAAATCCCTGATGGTGTGAAAGTAAAATAATCACCTGCCCACAGGTGAGCTGTATATCATTTCTGAGATGCGGTACTATACAGAGCATGATTCGAACAAAATATATGGTAATCGGCTTGACGGCGAGCCTGATACTACTTCCCAGTCTTTTTTTTGTGGGATATATATACACAGGACTCAACAGGGAAGTAGTGTCTCACGTTGTGTTTGGTACATCGCGTGATTCATATGGAGTAACGAAAAACGAGGAAACAAAAAAATTTGATAGTCAGGGGTTTATTGACCGTGTGCGTGCATCATTACGTCGTACCACGGATAGCAATGTTGAGACAACGAAAGAGAATGAATTAACAGAGATAAAAAAATCCATTGACAGTGATACCACTGTCTCTTCTTATTCAGGCACTTCTGAAGTATCAGGAGTACAAGAGTCCGTCGTTTCAACACCACACATCGGTGGCGTGTATGTATGTGCAACAACACCAACAAATGCAGTCGAAAATATGCAATTCCCTCATATTCCGACAGTTCCCATATTTACGGGAATACCTCAATGTATATCTGAGAGTATTATTGGTGTGTTACACTCGGGGTCGTTTATATATCGAGGAAAAAATATTGATACTAGCATAAATGCATCCAATACTGATGGCAGTTTTGGATATGCACGCGATGGATTTGGTGTATATGGAAGTGTTGAAAATGGTGTAACTATTTCCAATAGTAATCTGGATGTATGTCATGGACATACACATGAGATATTGCAGAATGGTGTAGCAACGAACGTATATCACTATCACATCACCAACGAATACCCGTATAGTATTGGGTGCTTCATGGGTACGGTCTCTCAATAAGAGTATGTCAACGCTCGTATGTGATATCGAAACAGTAGGAGAGTCATGGGATTCTCTTGATACCATCACACAAAAGAATCTCACACGGTGGATTGCACGAACAACCGATAATCCTTCTGAGCAAGAGACATATCTGTATGGCATTCAACACAGTTTGGGACTTTCACCATTTACAGGACAGATAGTTGCTATTGGTGTTTACGATATAGAGCGAAATGAAGGAGTAGTGTATCACCATGATGAAGTCTTCGGAAAAGAACAGGATGCAGGAGTGTTTGTCTATCGCTCACGCAGTGAAAAAGAGATGCTTGAAGATTTTTGGGATGGTGTGAAGGAGTATGACATACTGGTGACCTTTAACGGTCGACGATTTGATGTTCCGTATCTTATGATTCGTTCAGTGGTACATGGTGTTATTCCCTCACGTAATTTTGCTGAGCATCGATACCTCTCACAACAAAAAGAAGTGCACCATGTTGATGTACTCGATCAGCTTACATTCTATGGAACGTTACCGAAGCGACCATCACTCCACCAATGTTGTCGTGCATTTGGGATAAAGAGTCCCCATAATAATGGGGTTGGTGGGGAGGATGTCGCGGAACTTTTTCTGCAGAAAAAGTTCCGCGACATCGCAGACCACAATACCCACGACATTATCGCAACTGCTGAACTCTACCAAAAATGGTTTACATACCTTGCTCCGTTGAGTTTTAAGAACAAATACCTTTGATGCTATACTACTTACCGTATGCAACAAGACAGTTTAAAAAAATTTCCGAAAGATTTTTTCTGGGGGGCAGGAACGTCTTCATATCAGGTAGAAGGTGGAATTGAAAACAATGATTGGGCAAAAGCGGGAAGAGAAGGAAGAGTACCAGTGTGTGGCATTGCCTGTGACCACTATCATAGGTACGAAGAGGACTTTGATATTGCAAAAAGTTTGGGACAGACGGCACATCGTTTTTCTATTGAGTGGGCACGCATTGAGCCAGAAGATGGAAAATTTGATATGGAAGCAATCCAGCATTACCAGAAAGTTTGTAAAGCATTACAAAAGAGAGGTATTCGTCCCGATATAACACTGTGGCATTTCACATTACCGCTCTGGTTCTCGGAGACAGGTGGGTTTGAGCGTAAGGATTCTCCTGAAATATTTTCACGGTACTGTGCATTTGTGGTGGAACACCTCAAGGAATATTGTCATCATTATGCAACTATGAATGAGCCAATAGTTTTTGCATCAAATGGATGGAATAGAGGAACATGGCCGCCATTTAAGCGATTTTCACTTTTCGATTTTTTATCTATTACTAATTCAGGACGACAGCATAAAGCACGGTATGCAAAGGGTTTGAAACCATTTTTCCTCTATCTCCGTGTAGTAAAGCATCTTGCTCAGGCACACAATCTTGCATACGATGCAATTAAACACGTATTACGTGCCAGTGATGTGTCCATAGTGAAACACGTGATTCTTTTTCGATCAAATAAAAATCCAATCAATATACTCATTGCCCAATTTATAAATTGGTGGTGGACGTATCGTTTTATGAATAAGGTTTATAAAAAATGTGATTCTGTTGGACTCAATTATTATCTTCAAAAAAAATTTGGTGATAGAGCAACATACATAAAAACTGATATGGATTGGGATATATATCCAGAAGGTATCTATGATTGTTTGATGATGCTTGCACGATACAATAAGCCACTTTTTGTTTCAGAGGCTGGTATTGCCGATGCAAAAGATGATAGACGTGGTACGTACATTACGACACAGGTGAATGCGGTGTGGCGGGCAATTCAGAACGGAGCTGATGTTCGTGGGCATTTCTATTGGTCACTCCTAGATAATTATGAATGGGCGCTTGGTTTTGAAAAGCGATTTGGTTTGGTGAAAATTGATTACACTACGCTCGAACGGAAAATACGCCCATCTGCGTATATCTATAAGACCATTTGTGAACAAAATGCGGTACAATAAAAAGAATTATTTGTATGCATTGGATTTTTCTTGCAGTTGGAGCACAATTTTTAAATGCGATTGTTGCCGTTATTGATAAACGGATAGTTTCAGATGAAAAAATATTACCTAAACCATTTGTGTATGCATTTTACACTTGTCTCATTTCAGGAGCGTGGATTATTATTTATTTTGTAAGTCTGATACCGCTCCCATTTGGAGGCATGCATATTCCATCATTTGCAAATATTTCTCGTCCAACACTTGAAATCATTGCACTCTCGTTTCTTGCAGCATATGCATTTTTTATGGCACTCGTTTCTATGTTCACCGCATTTCAACAAGCGGATGCGTCTGATGTGGTGCCAGTCGTTGGTGCTACCTCAGCAATTGCATCATTCGGATTAGGATATTTTTTCTTGCAAGGAGCGATGTCACCAAATTTTTTACTCGGAATTATACTCCTTGCAGTAGGTACATTTTTAGTGTCACGATTTCATTTTACTCCCAAGACCGCTATGCTTGCGATTCACGCAGGAATATTTTTTGGGTTTCATTATGTTGCTCTCAAAGGACTTTTTCTCATTACCTCATTTGACGATGCGTTCTTTTGGTCAAGAATTTGTTTTATGCTCTACGCACTCTCACTTCTTTTGGTGCCAACCTATTATAGGAAAATCATGGATCAAACAAAAACGACCTCCTCAAAGGCGGGTATTATTATTTTAATAAATAAGCTCGTAGCAGGTATATCAACTATACTCATACTCAAGGCAACAGATATGGGAGATGTGGCTGTAGTACAAGCAATTGGTGGGCTACAGTTCGTGTTTATTTTGATGTTTGGTATCTTTTTTACCCTTGGACCAATTACAAAACCAAAAGGATGTGATGAGTGTCCTAAAGAATCAATACTACAGAAATCAATTTTTGTGTCTGTTATTGTGCTTGGTTTTCTTGTATTATTTAAATAATGTCTAAACGAATTATATACATTCTTGGTACCATTTCCATTGTCGTGCTTATTATAGGTATCGCACTGTATTTCCTTGCTCAAAAACAAAGTCCTCAGAAAATTACATATGGTATGTCGTTTAATGTGCCGTATATACAAGAGCTTGGCTTGAATCAGGAAGAGGTATTGAATGCTCTGATACATGACATGGGGGTTCGAAATTTTAGAATGAGTGCTCATTGGAATCTCATTGAACCAGAAAAAGATGTGTACGATTTTGCATGGATGGATGCTGATATGAAACAAGTAGAAGCAGTTCATGCAAATGTTATTTTTGGTATTGGGCGTAGACTCCCACGATGGCCAGAGTGTCATATACCATCATGGGCTCAACCATTAACATGGGAAGAACAAAAACAAGAGATACGTGACTATTTAAAAGCAGTGGTTACTCGCTACAAGGATTCACCCGCGATTAGTTATTGGCAAGTAGAAAATGAGCCGTACCTTGAAGTATTTGCAAATGACCATTGTGGAAATCTTGATGAAGCATTTCTCGAAGAGGAGATTGCGCTGGTACATTCGCTTGACCCTTCACGACCCGTTTTGGTAACGGATAGTGGAAATCTTGGTACATGGAAAGGGGCATATAGTCATGGTGATGCATTTGGAACCAGTGTGTATGTATATTTTTGGAATCCCGAACTTGGTCAATTTAAAACAGTATTGCCACCATGGTTTTATCGCGTGAAAGAAAATATAATGAAACTTTTTTACGGAAAAAAGGAAACGTTTCTTATAGAGCTTTCACTTGAACCGTGGCTTTTAGAGCCTGTCACGAATGTGCCTATCGAGACACAATTTTCTCGTATGAATGCTGAGAAATTTGATGAGATTGTTGCCTATGCACATGCTACTCGATATGATAAGCAGTATCTTTGGGGAGGGGAATGGTGGTATTGGTTGAAGCTACATGGATATCCCGAAATGTGGCAAAAAGGAAAACATATATTTGATGAGGCAAAATAAATATTTTTACACGGGAAAGCACAAAATGTGCCACCTCGTATGATACGATAAAAGACATATGCAGATATTTCGTTTTATTTTTCCATTTTTATACGTACGAAACTGGTATAATGGCACATGGGAGTTCTCACGCTCACGAGCTATTTTATTTCTTATCGCACTTATTATTGTGATTAGTGCTATTATTACCGCACATGTACTGCAAGCACCAATTGTATATACAGCCTCGCATAGTTATTAGTATCTAAACATATATGAAATCAATCAAAATTTATTTGATCATAGTCAGCTGTTTATTGATTGTTGCAATCGCACTTGGTATATATATATGGATTATGCTTCAAAAAATTAATACCGATACACATTCATTGGTGTCACCACAAAATGAAGCACAAAGTACCACATCACATCCAAAAGAGCCGATTGTTGTACAAACGCACAGTCTTTCAGAATCACAACAAAAAATATTAAAAACATTTGGATATACAAGTGACACACTCACTATTACACCAACGATGATTACTTGTGCAGAGAATGCCGTAGGTAAGACACGGCTTGATGAAATTCTTAAAGGAAGTACTCCAAATGCAATTGAATCAGTAAAATTACTTCCGTGTTTGGGTACAAAGTAATACTGGAAAAAAAGCAAAAAAATTGGTATAGTGTACCGATGAAAAAAATATTGTTGTTTAGTCTCGCATTCGTATTGAGTACGCCATATATTGCGATGGCTGGTCCTATTGTGCGAAGCGGAGAAAATATTTCTATTGATGCTGACCAGACTCTCGGTGGAGACTTTTACGGACTCGCATCCACGGTGAATATATCGGGGACAGCACAAAATGATATATATGTGGCGGGTGGTCGGGTTACCATTAATGCACCAGTAGCGGGAGACCTCTCAGTGCTCGGAGGGACCGTACAAATACACGGTGACGTTGGTGATGATGTCCGTGTTTTTGGTGGTGATGTCGTCATAGGTAAACCTGTAAAAGGTGATGTTGTCGTCTATGGCGGTACACTCACCATACTCTCAACAGCTTCAGTGGAGGGTGATGTGCTTTTCTGGGGAAATGATTTACAGATAGAAGGACCGGTAACAGGTTCTGTACATGGTTCATCAGGTTCTCTTCGTATCAATGCGCCTGTGTCTGGTGATGTAGATTTCACGAGTGCAAAAACATTGGTGTTTGGTGATAAAGCAAGTATAAAAGGGAATGTTACCTATACGAGTAATACTGACCTTGTCAGAGCACAGGGTGCGGTGATAGAGGGAAGTGTGCATCGTGCCGATGTTCCCGCAACTGACACACGTAATATTTTTCAATTATTTGTAATTATTTGGGTAACTGTGCTTTTTTCAGCACTTGCAATA